>NZ_JACJFF010000006.1:0-106236 GCF_014164465.1 Vibrio sp. SG41-7
AAAACCGTATGGCTTCCGTAACGATAGTCCATGACCAACTCCACCTATGTACAGAGTTGTAAAGTATCATAGCTAAAGCTGACCGACTAAAGTCGGTGGTTTTAACCTTTTAGGAGACTAATAAACTTCTTACATTCAATCATGAACTCTAAAACCTATGAAAAACACTTTGATACAGTATTGATATGAGCAGATAACACACATTAAGACGCCATGACTTTAATACCAAACAGCGTAAACAAGCCGCCGGTTACATAATCCATGATACTTGAGATACGTGCATAAACACTTTTCGCTGCTCGATGTGAAAAGGCTGTCGCCAAAAACATATGCCAGCATAAAGTAATACCGGACATAGTCAGCATAATGGCGATGACCATCGGGATGGTAATATTTTCAGGCATAGAGACACTAAACAAACTCACGACAAAGAAACCCGTTTTAGGGTTTAAGATGCTAGTGATAAACGCAGACATAAAGACTTTTCTACTTGAAGGCAGCATCACTTCACTAGTATTCAAGCCTTCATCTAGCTGTTTGGCTTTTCGTGTTGAAAGGATCTGGCGCATACCCAAATACAACAAATAACTGCCACCTACGATCTTCATAACGTTAAACAGTGCCGGGAAATGGGAGAGCAAAATAACCAAGCCAGTGCATCCAAACAGTGACCATAACAATATGGACGTACTGACTCCAAAAGCAGAGTATTTTGCTAGCTTGCGGTTGTAGTGCAGCGCTGTGTTAATCGTCAACAGCACATTCGCGCCGGGCGTTGCGACTGCCAGCATCCAGATTAACGCAACGTGAAGAAGAACCAATAAATATTCCATTCGTCTCTACTCAATTCACTCAAGCTTTAGTAATGATATCGCACGCACTAACGGATTTACGTAACTTGATTCACAAAATTAGTGCGCTCGAACGTGGTGTGATGAGTGTCTTTCAACTCAGCATTAGAGTCCATGTTTGGTTCTAAAAAATGCCAAGCCATAAGATTCAATCAATTGACAACCACTACTCTCGGCGCTTTACTACGCCATAAAGTTCCAGTAGTTGCCTACCAACATTTGTCATCCCTTCATAGATACCAAAGTACTAGAGAAATAAAAACCTACTGCCGCTTGTATTGTGTTGGACAATAACCTCTAGACACTTCAGGGCTACGAAGTTTTACATGTTTTGTCGCACGACCTGCGACGCGAGCGCGCCACAATTTGAAGCTACCCGGCTTCATATGGCTACGCATAAAACGAATCACCTGTGATTCATCCAAACCAAATTGGTGTTCTATTGCCTCAAATGGCGTCCGGTCTTCCCACGCCATTTCAATAATTCTTGATTCACTCTCTTTAGATAATTTCATTGTCTACTCATCCTTTAAAATCTGAGTAGAAGTACGCTCACTCTCACTTTTTAGATCAGGGTGTTACTACGGAATCGATAAGGAATTATCAAACAAAAAAACAGATATTTGTCGCTAACCTCTCTCCAGCCACTCACTACGCAGCAACCCATACTTCACCGAGTCATAATACTCGCCTTGGTAATATCGCACCTTTCTCAGCCTCGCCTCTTGCTGGAAACCTAGCTTCAAAGCGAGAGACATCATGCGCGGGTTACCTGACCAAGTAGTTAGCCCAACACGCTCAATTTGTTTGTTTTCGAATAAGTAAGTAATCCAGAGCGGAAGTGCTAATGCTGCGATCCCCTTCCCCCAATAATCAGAGTTATAAATGACTACGCCAGCTTCAAGCCAACGTGTCTCTTCACACTCCCAGTAGCAACTCACGGTTCCGACAGGTACACCGTCGACAACCACTAGCTGTAGGTCATCGCCCTCAAGCAGTCGTTTAAACGAATGCGCTTCAAAGCTTTCTAATGACGGATGAGAATACGAAAAATAAGGGCCATTAAACTTAGTCCACTCATCGTTTGAGATAACCAAAGCATAAATAGCAGCCAATTCGCTCGGCATTGCTGGTCTTATCGTTATGTCCATTCGCTTTCCTTATCCTTTTTTCCTCAGTCCAAATAACCCCGAGTGATGAGTTTTGGTTGTTCATCGCAGTGGGGTTTAAGCCCTTCAGAAAATAAAAAGCTCGCCAATGATGACGAGCCTTGTTTAGGGTTGAACCATGCTAACTGCGAGGTCGCACTTAGCTTACAACTTGTTCTCGCAAATTCACTTCGACACTTTTTAAGACCTTAAACTCTTCACGAGTGCAGCCTCGAGCAAGAGATACCCAGTGATCACCAGTTTCGTCTGATCCTTTAAACTCTGCACGAAGCTCGTATTTTCGCCACGAAACAAAAGCCAAAATAAAGGTCAGAGCGAGCATAGGTAACCCAAACTGAGGTACGAACGCCCAAGTTGCTGCAGATAGGATCAAGGCCAATGAAATGACGTCAATTGCGTTTTCTTTGATGCCCAATTGGCGAATTTCTAACTGTTTGATTTTACGTAAGCTGTACACATCTTTCTTAACTCGGAGTTCGTTAGAGCTCACCAGAAAATCTGATGCTTTGTATGACCTACGAAGTCGCACTAAATTCGCTAACCTGTTGCGTGTTTGATTCTTTTTCATCGCCTTTCTCCATGTTATTAAAGGTTAGTAAAAACTAATATAATCATGAAGTTAATGAACGAGTGCTTATTTTATAAATCAAACTAATATTAAAATCAAGCTTATGCAATTAATAACACTTATAACAACACCGTCTTACATTTGAAATTTTAATAGAAAGAAGGCTTATTAAGGAATCTACTCATCATAAATCGATGTACTTTAGTTAAGTTAGATATAGGCCGATAGTGATTCCGATAATCGACCGAACATACTAAACGGCGGCCATGGTTCACCCTGCTTTGTAACTACTTATTTCAAAGAGATTTTTGCAATGAATCTCACGCTCTAGGAATGCTGAACCACGGTCACATAACGCTCCATCTTCCATAATCAGAACATTAGCCCTCCCTCTTGATCATTGATTTTTTGAATACCAAAATCATTCAATTGAACATATCAACATAGCTTATCGATTAAGCAATTGATCTCATAATAAAGAGACTGTACGCTTACGTTATGCACACGGTTACCTAATGGAGATCACGATGAATGAACTACTGACATGCGCTATGGAACAAAAACAACGAACAACAGTGACGAGTTTATTCGCAAGAAATGGATTCAAGATCGCGGCTACTGACTTTGATGATGTGACTTTCGAACGAGAGAGTGTGTTGGTCAATGTTCGTTTTGATGCGTCTTCAAACGTTGAATCGATTTCAATTCTAAACAACTAACGAGCTCACAAGCAGGTCGCTAAAATAATTGAATGGCCAACATTCGAGTCATTTTAGCGTATCTTGCGACCTGCCCTTTTCTACTTCATCCCCATCCTCTCTCTTCCAAAAGCCACCGAGTGACAATTAAATCAATAACTCGCAATTCCATGAGCTTGGCTTATATTTATTAATACCCTTTGAACAAAAATTCGAAATGATGCCTATGTTCCTAACTCGGTTAATTTATGTCAGTACGCTTTCCGAATGTTGTGATTCCAAAGCATTGGAGGAGATACTCGCTATCTCGCGAGATCATAATCGGCAAAGCCATTTAACGGGGCTCCTCAGCCATAATCAAAAGTACTTTCTTCAATGTATTGAAGGGTCTAGAGAGGCCGTTAACCACACGTACAATCATATTCTTAACGACGAGAGACACAATCACGTCGCAATACTGTATTTTAAAGAGATTGATAGCAGAGAATTTGGAGATTGGTCGATGGGAGACATTCCGCAGTCCAATTTAACCGAGCTGTTGAACTTACAGTTTTCAACATCTGATCAATTTAACCCGTACGAAATGTCTGGCGAAAGTGCTTACCGAATGCTTTTAGAGTTGAAACAGAATTTGCCATCCGAGTGACAAAACTCAACTTGGAACGATTACTATAGAAGAACCTGCGACCAAATAAGGTTTTGTCATTTTGAGTTTAATAAAAGGTTAGATGTGCATCTCACCTTTATTTTAGGACAAGAATTTAAACATAAAAGTCCGAGTTGAGCATTTTCAATATGCTCAACTCGGACCCTTAAACAATTAAGTTCTACGCTCTTAATTAATCTCGACGACCAGTCAACTCAATCGCTTGATCTTTTGTATCAATTTGGAATTTCAAACCACCAGAAGATGCTTCATTGCGACTTTGTAATACAGGTTCTGATTCAACACGCTCTACATTAGTCTTATTTGGCGCAGTTAGGTTCATGTCGATTGTACCTGTATAATTGCCGTCTGCCGCCAACGCAGTATTCATGGAAAAAGCCATAAGCCTAGTGCGATTAACTTGTTCATACGTCACCTCTGTATTTCATCATTCGTTTTTCTTTCGATAGAGTTACTTTAGCCATCAACAAACAAATGAGGAAAACCGAGATTTACCAAATTGAAAACAGCCCTAAGAATTAGCTTTAAGGCAATTGCGTCTGTATCTCAGATAGCACCTCATCTAACCCCTCACCTAGGGCTTCAACAAGTGCTTCATAACCTGCTTCTTTCAACGGTACTTTTGATTCGAAGTCGGCACGCGCGAGCTCTGAGCCTTGCTCGCTCAATACCCAAGTTCCTTTCACTTCTGCGTTTCCGGTGTAAGAGCCATTGAACTGCTCAAAGGTTATCGTCAACTCTCTTTCGGGCTCTCCTGATGTATCAGAAGTATTGACCCGCTCTTCAAGCAACCCTTCAAGGTTCTCAGCCCAAACGTGTTTACGCGCAGACACCAATTCATTTTCAGACTTGCGATAAGCTATTCCTATCGTGTCGAGGTAATCCGGCAAATCAACACTAGTTTTGACCTTAAAGATGGGCTTATCCAATGTACTTTCAGGCAAGAGGTAGGCGTTAGTACCATCAGTAGGCGCTGCGCACCCCAAGAGCCCGACTGACACAACCAGTGATATAAATTGCTTTCTCATTATTCCACTCCCTTAACTGGAATCGGGTCTTCTTCTACTTCACTACCAAACACTAACGCATTCGGTTTGTCGTTCAGCACTTTAATCAGTGGGCGAAGCTCTTTTAACACATGTTCTAACTCTTCAGATGCACTGATCAATTGCTTGTAAGCGTCGGAGTCATCATCGTAACTTTCTAATGTCGCCTCAAGTTGCTTCATGGTGTCACTCAGATCTTGTGGTAACGCTTTTGCGCCCTCACTACCCATAAGTTGATCGACACTCTTCAGGGTAGTGTCTAATGACGCAAGCGATCCGTTTAAATTGGCGATAGTCGCGTCTAACGGTAGCTCGTTAATCTTGGTTAGGAAATCGGTGATCTGATTTTGAATTTCGGTTAGACCACCCGCGACAACCGGGAACACAGGGTAACCATCAAATTCTCTGGGTTCGTAAGTCTCCTCATCTTCATAAAAATTAATGTCGACAAACAGCGCTCCCGTGAGCAAGTTACCCGTTTTCAAGGTTGCTCTTAACCCTTCGCCCATTTGCAGCCTGACGCGTTCAGCAAAGGCTTCGGCATTCACGGCTCTAAAGACTTCAGAAACTCGTTCTATTTCCAGCTTGATTAAGATAGGAATACGGTTCGAGACTTTGCCATCTTTATCCATGCGAATTTGTAACGGCACCGTATCCACAGTGCCAATCCTGACACCACGATACTCCACTGGAGCCCCTTTCCTTAAACCTCGAACCGATTCTTCAAATAGCAACACATACTCGATCGATGTCGTGTACTTACCTTGTAAAACCGCGTCGTAATTGTCGTACAGAGTGTACTCTTGAAGGTTCTCTTTTATCTGCAATCCAGGCTTAATACTCTCGGCTACATCAAAGCTCACACCACCAGTCAGGATGCTTTCTATTGATGCAAAGTTAACGTCTAAACCATTCGCACCAAACTTCACATCGATTCCAGAAGATAGCCAAAACTGCGTTTTTTCGAAAATCAGGCCATCATAAGGTGCAAAGATAAACAGTTGGTATTTACCCTCTTTCTTTTCATAGTCAAAGCTTGTTTTCTCAACCCGACCCACCACGAAGCCATGATGCAAGACAGGTTCTCCTACACGCAGTTGATTGGCCTTATTATGTGAAACCACCACACGAATTCCTTTGGTATCTGGTCCCGCGACGGGTGGTGTGTCTAATACATCGAACTTCAATTGAGACTCACTCGATTTACCCGGCTTCAACTCAATGTACGACCCCGACAGAATGGTCTCAAGCCCACTAATGCCATCGGTGCCGACATGGGGCTCAACCACCCAAAACTGGGTTTCTTTATTGATCATGCGTGAAGCTTTCTTGTCTATCTGAGCTTTGGCTATGATGTATTCGTAGTTTTCACTCAGCGCGACATCCGTAATAGTGCCCACATGTACATTTTTAGACTTAATCGCTGTCTTTCCCGCTTCGATACCTGAAGCATCAGGCAAGATCAAAGTGATCTCTGGCCCGCGATTATTGAAGTACTGAAACAACATCCAACAGCCGACCAGAACCGCGATAATGGGCACAATCCAGACCGGAGACAATTCATTTTTTTTTGATACTTTCGCATCTGACGCGCTTTGTTTTTCCATATACCCCATACCTCTACCGAGAGATTATTTCCATATAATTCGAGAATCAAAAATCATTGCCGACAACATAGTGAAAATGACGACGGCAGCAAAAGACAAAGCAGCCGGCCCAGGATAAATCGCCATCAATCCGTCTAATTGAACCAAGGCAACCAGAATGGCAACCACAAAAATATCTATCATTGACCACCGACCAATAAACTCAGTAACACGGTATATTTTGAGAAATCGAGTCGCTTCATCAACAGGTAAACCCTGAACCCTTTTTGCATTCCAATACAAGTATGCGAGTGCAATCATTTTTGCCATCGGTATAAACACACTGGCAAGCAAGATGATCAAAGCGACTGGGTATGACCCCATATTCCACAGAATGATGACACCTTCGATGATGGTTGAACCTTCACTCGTCCCGAATGCAGACGTATACATCATTGGGTATAGGTTTGCCGGGATGTAAAAAATAATGGATGTGAGTAATAGAGCCCACGCTATCTGAAGGTTTTTGGTCGGATTAAATCGGTGTAGGTGAACATGACAACGAGAGCATTGACTAAGTTGGTCATCATACAAGTGAACCTGCCCACAAACATGACAAACCAAATGCTCATGCTTTTGGAAAAGGCTACCCGTTACCGATTCGTGCAACGGGTTAGGTGGGATCAATCGGTCCCAGATCCAATCAAAATCAACCAACGAAATGGTTTTGACCACCAGCATAGCGTAGATACCAAATGCCCAAAATGATATGCCCATAGAGACATCGGCTAGTGCTGCTATTTTAATCAAACTAACCAACACACCAATCAAAAATACATCCACCATGAGCCACGGTTTAACCCAGCTCAAGGTCTTTAAAATGAAGATCGCTAAACGGCTTAGGTTCGGCGAGTGGGTGCGCCTTTTTTCAGTCAACGAATAGAACCAGATCGCGCTAATCAGAAAATAAGCAGGCAGGAAAATAACAGCAAGAAATAAGAGCGCGGCAATCAGTGAATTATCTAACCTATTCATCATATCCACGGCTTGATAAAGGGTTATTTGTTGACTGATACCTTGGACACTAAATGACATGTAGGGAAAAGTAAGACTCATCACGAGTGTGATCAAACTGGCCACTGCGTAGGCCATCACTCCTTGTCCCTTACTCGCACCGATGCTGCACAATGTATGATGACAACGAGGGCACGACGCCTCACTGCCCGAAGGTAATTCCCGGAACTGGCTGACTAACCCACATTCGATGCATGACTTGGTACAAAGATCAGACAATAACGGCACCTCTTAGCGGTTGATAAGCAACTAGACACTAAGACTAACTATAAGTAAGGGTTGGATTTTTTGCCAATATGCACCGAATTAAACAAATACAGTATCGTAGAAATGAGAGGTAGAAAGATAAAAGAAGAGATGACCAATTGGCCACCTCCTTTTAATCATAGAGCAGTGCTTAGAAAGCCTAAACTAAGTTGTGTTTAAGCTTTTCTTCCAACGCTTGGATACACAGCTTGATAGCGATAGGCGTATTTGAAGCGAATGGGTTTAGCGCATAAACCGTGTTAGTGGGTAATTGAAAGCTTGGCATCATGTCGACCACCTCACCGGATAGCTGATGAAGGTAAAAGTCTGGAATAGCGCCGATACCGACGCCAGATTTAATCAAAGCGAGACAACTGTGAAAGGAGTTTGTAATGCAGCTGGCTGGCTGTTGGTAAATAAAGTCTTGTTCATTTTGCGAACTAAAGTGATGAGTCACCTGTTTTCCCTGCCAAGAATTTGCAATGTAAGGAATAGATTCAAGTTCACGAGATCGCATGCTTTCAACACCACACAACACGTCTTTAAACTCACCTAAACGCTTTTGCTTTAGGTTGCTATCACGCGAACTGCCCACTCGTACTGCGAGATCAATATCGTGTTCCATGAAGTCTAGATGCTGATCGTCGCTTATCAGTTCTGGCTTTAACTTCGGATATTGCTTCATTAGATCTGCAATGACGGGTACAACGAGCAAGTCCATCAGAGCATTCGACGCCGTAATACGAATCCGACCTTGGGGCTCTTCTAATTCGGCTTTTGCCATATCCCAAGCCGATTCAGCGATCACGTTGATGTCTTTGCAACTCAAATAAAAACGCTCACCCATACTGGTCAGAGATTGCCTGCGTGTTGTGCGCTTAAGAAGAGAAGCGCCTAGCTCTTGTTCTAAAATTTTGAGGTGCTGACTGACGACAGATTTAGACAACTCTAGCTTTTCAGCCGCAGCCGAGACTGAACCCTGCTCTACGATATGAGCGAAAATCGACATCTGCTTTAGCTTACTCATCTTATTGTTCTCTTTTTACAAACAGTATTTTCTATTATCTCTGTTTTTCAAGTCAATTTTCAAGACTAAACTCAATTCAACTTATCGAGATACCAAATCAAAAAGACAGTGCTCGAAACAAGACTGTTATGGAGAAAGACAATGTTAGACAACCAAATTTTAGAAGCATGTAAGCAAGGCATTAACGCGTGGCAAAAAGCTTTCAACAGCCAAGATGCGAAAGGCTGTGCAGATCAATATACTGAAAGCTGTGTAATGGAAGCACGTCCATTTGGTACTTTTGAAGGTCGAGAAGCGATTCAAGCGTTTTGGCAAAATATCATCGACCAAGGTTTCAAAGACGTTGATTACACCGATGTTAAGTGGGAAGAGCACCCAGAAGGCGGCTACATTCTTACCGCTAGCTGGACAATGAACAAAGCGTTTGGTGTTGTACATCGTGAGCACTGGGCACTAGAAGCGGATGGTTGCGCTCGCTTAGTAAGCGACGACTTCGAAGTTCAAGGCGAACGCTAGAGCTGTAATTAAAAGCTAGAAGCTCACAGCTCACAGCTCACAGCTCACAGCTCAAAAATAGAAACAGAAAACAAAAAGCCAGCAACCCAAATGGACTGCTGGCTTTTTAATGTTTGACTCTGTCGCCTTTTCACTTCATTTGAAGGTGATTCAGTGACTCTACACAATCACTCAACACGCTCATCATTTCAAATCAAAATGTCTGGCAAGACAGAGCAAATACAAGTCAACGTTACAGTGCTGCTTTCTTCGCTTCTGTAATCCAACCATCGAACGTGCTTTGGTTCGCTTTGATCCAACCGTTTACGTGCGCTTCGATATCCGCAGAGCTGTTCTTGCCTTTACTCATCATCATGTTCTGAGCACTTACATCATTGATGTTAAGTTTGATGATTTCGAAAAGCTTCGCTGCTGATGGGTTGTTTTTAGCAAACTCTTTGTTCGCAATAATGCGCATTGAGTTCATTTCGAAGCCGTAGTTTTTGCCGTTAGATAACGTCGTGTCCACATTCGAACGCTCGCCAGGAAGTGCTGAGAAAGGAACTTCTAACCAAACTACATCTTCGTTAGGCACCAATACGCCACTTACCCAGTAAGGTGTCCACGTGTAGTAAAGAATTGATTCACCCTTTTGGTAACGAGAAATCGTATCTGCAATGATTGCAGCGTAGTTACCTTGGTTGTGAGTTACCGTATCGTCCAGTTTGAACGCTGAAAGTTGATGTTCAATCACCATCTCACAACCCCAACCTGGGTTACAGCCTGTAAGGTCTGCTTTGCCATCACCGTCAGCATCAAACAGCTTCGCGATTTTCGGATCCGTCAGTTGACCAATGTTAGTGATGTTGTATTTTTCAGCCGTTTTCTTATCAATTAGGTAACCTTGAGCGGCACCGCTTACATATTGGCCTTCACGGTAGAATTTGTCATCGCCTCCCGCCATTTTGTATTTATCAGCATGAAGCGGGAACCAACCTACGGTTAGGAACGTCGCGTCACCTTTTGCGATAGAGGTGTAACCTACGTTGTAGTCCACTTCTTGCGTAGATTTCACGTCGTAGCCAAGCTCTTCAAGGGCGCGGTTAACAATCAACGTTTGGAATGTTTCTTCCGCTACAGACGATTGAACTGGCTGAACTGATACACCTTCACCCGGTAAGCTTGCTGCCCACACGTTCGTTGATACTGCTAATGTAGAAACGATGCTAACTGCAAGTTTGCTCTTCCATGAATTATTCATTGGTGTTTTTCCTTAATTGTAGTTCTGATTTGTTACCGCGATTTATCGCATTGAGCACAAGAGAAACAGGGCCCATGTGGTACCAGCGTAATTTTGTATTACCTGCATTTACCCCGAGAACTTGAGTAATGCGGTCAAGCAGGATTGCTAGAATAACGATGCCGAGACCACCAACAGCGGCCAGTCCCATATCTAGACGGCCGATACCTCTCAGTACCATTTGGCCTAAACCACCTACCGCTATCATTGATGCGATAACCACCATAGATAACGACAACATCAGTGTTTGGTTTACGCCCGCCATAATGGTTGGTAATGCAAGTGGCAGTTGAATTCGGTAAAGCATCTGCTTTTTGCTTGCACCGAATGAATGACCCGCTTCGATCAAATCTTCCGGTACTTGCTGAATACCCAGAATGGTTAAACGTACTACCGGTGGCAGTGCGAATATAATGGTCACCACCACACCTGGAACGTTACCGATACCAAACAACATTACGATGGGTACTAAGTAAACGAAGGCTGGCGTTGTTTGCATAGCGTCCAGAATTGGGCGAACGAATTTAGCCGCCGTGTTACTTCGGGCGAGCCATATCCCCATGGGTAAACCGATCAACAGGCAGAAGAATACAGATGTCATCACCAATGAAAGCGTGGTCATCGCTTCAGACCAAGCGCCAATCAAACCAATCATAGTAAGAGATACTGCCGTAGCAACACCCAGTTTCAGGTTTGAAAACTGCCATGCCACCAAGAACAAAATGATGAGCATAAATGGGGCTGGCGTAGACACCAATGCCGTTTCAAATGAACTTAGAATGAAATCGATAGGTACACGAATTGCTTGAAACAATGGTCGTCCGTGTTCAACTAGCCAATTCAATCCAGACTCAACCCAAGTATCAACAGGCAGAACGGCTTCTGCAAAAGGATTAAGAGGATCAAAAGGAATGGTTTCTACGGTTTCACTGCTTAGCCAATCTGCCGATGGTGAAGTGTCAGCGGCTTGACCCCAAGGATCACTTGATGGCTGAGCGGCAGGGGCAGACTGTGACCATGGGTCATTATTTGTTTGTTCAGACGACATGATCTACCCCTTATCCAATGTTTGTAGCAAACGTGACTTAGTTACCACGCCAAAGTAATTACCTTGCTCATCCACAACAGGAACTGAGTAAGGCACACCACCAACAAGGCCAAGCACGTCATTGATTGGTAAATCAGGGTTCAGCGTTAATCCATCATCGAGCTGCGCGCTCACTAATGATTTGTTCTCTTTGTGAGCTTTGCGAAGAGAGTCAATAGAAACAATGCCGGAGTAAAGGCTGCTCTTCTCAACAACGATGCCATATTCACGGTCGTTATCCATTAGGATTTGCAGAGCGGAAGCTGGGCCGTCGTGTTCTGACTTTTTAAATACCGCAGCCGGTTTCTTACGCGCAATGTCTTTCACAGTAAGTACGCTTGCGACATTCACACCACGAAAAAAGGCTTCGACATAGTCGTTCGCTGGGTTGTTAAGAATTTCGTCTGGTGTGCCCACTTGAACCACTTCACCGTTTTGCATAATGGCAATACGGTCACCGATTCTCATCGCTTCATCCAAATCATGGGAGATGAATACAATCGTTCGTTTATCGTCATTTTGAAGACGAATCAGTTCATCTTGCATTTCAGTACGAATCAAAGGATCGAGTGCCGAGAACGCTTCGTCCATTAACAGGATATCTGGGTCACATGCCAAGGCTCGCGCTAGACCAACACGTTGTTTCATACCGCCAGACAATTCATCTGGGTACGATTCTGAGTATGCGCCAAGGCCTACGCGCTCTAACGCTTCAAATGCTGACTGTTTTCGTTTATCTACTTCAACACCTGCCAGCTCAAGGCCAAATGCTGCATTTTCGATAACTGTCATATGCGGCATCAGTGCGAAATTTTGGAAAACCATAGAGATGTTGTTACGGCGGACTTCGCGCAGTTCATCTTCTGAGATGTGGGCAATGTCTTTGCCTCGAAGAAGCACATTACCTTTGGTAGGTTCGATTAAGCGGTTAAGAAGGCGTACTAGGGTTGATTTGCCAGATCCTGACAATCCCATAATCACGAAAATCTCGCCTTCTTGAATACTAAGAGAAACATCGTTAACACCGATCGTTAACCCTGTTTCTTCGAAAATTTTGTCTTTATCCGCGCCTTCATTAATCATCGAAAAAGCACGGTCGGTATCTTCACCAAACACCTTGTACAGTCCCTTAACTTCCAGTATGGGATCCATATAATCTAATCCTTTCTTAGCTATTTTAACTTAAAAATGGTTATTTAAGCTCGAAAAACGATTAGCACTCTAAGCAATGTAGAACTGTAAATCAAGGGGTTGCGTTCGGTAACCCTCGTCAAAAACAATCATTTCGCCAACCAAAATCAAGTTTTAACATTCAGACAAAAACCATCAATGCACTGATAATAAAGGATATTAAGCGATATGAATACGTTCGAGATTATCTATTACTTACTGATAGATTATTGAATATTTATTTCACATTAAAACAATTAATGGGTGAAACAGACTAGAATTCAATGCAAATACTTCGTGCACAAATAATTCGAATACAAACTATTTATTGCAGTTTTAACGATATCTAAAAACTGGACATTTGCGCTTTACGGAGAGCAAAACCTCCCCCCTTCTTCTTTATCGATGTAACAAGAAGATCGGTATAGCTTCGGCAAGAACGCAGAGGTATTCACAACCGCTCATTTAAACCAATAGAGGGCCAGAAGGTCACTATATGAAAATAGAAATAGCCGATGGAATAAACCAAGTTTGGCACTGGTCAAATTGATAGAATTATCTTCAGTATCCAAAACGTAACACCAAGTGTGATGCTTACTGCAAACTAATGAGTGTCGATTATCTAAGCCGAAAGACAACTTGTAGAGTCCTCATTGCTGAGCCATTATTTATAGAAGAAATCGACATATTTTCCGCGATTATTAAAGAAAAGGACAAGGCGCTCGAATGATTAAAATGCTGGTGTGTGACTTTGACGGTACGCTTGATGGGGGTTCATCTCATGGGGTTAATCAGTTATTTGACTACTTAGCGGAGCAACCTGATATCCGCTTTGTCATCGCGACGGGTAGAACTCTGCCCTCAATCCGAGTGGGTTTGGCATCAGATAACTACCCGAAACCACACAGTATTATCAGCGATGTGGGCACCAGAATTCATCACGTTCACTCCCAAAAGCCTGATCATATTTGGCACAACCAATTAGAAGCTTCTTGGAACAAATCAAAAGTAGAGTCAGCACTGGCGCCACTCGATTTCATGGGCGAACGCTTAGAGAGCCATCAGGGTGATTACAAAATCACTTTTGAAGGAAAGCTCTCAGAGCCTCAACATGAACTGATCGAATCGAGCTTAGAATTGCACGGATTAGATGTACACCTCACCTACTCTCACGATTGGTACCTAGATATCACGCCTAAAGGTGTCAATAAGGCCACAGCGATTCATCATCTACTTCAACAACATGAGTTGAGCGTTGAAGAAGTGTGCGTTGCCGGTGACTCTGCCAACGACACCTCGATGCTGACAATAAAGGGCGTAAACTCAATATTGGTGGCTAACCATTATCCGGAGGTCGCTCACTTGTCTGATCGAGACAATGTGTATACTAGCAGAGCAACACACGCTGAAGGTGTGTTAGAAGGACTCAAATACTGGCAATTGCAAACGGTAGCGGGCAGTTAAAACTGGCTTAGTTGAGATACTCTTCGTTACTTCACGTCCTTACTGCCAACCTGGAAGCCAATGCTCCTTATCAGTTAGATCTCGCCAATTAATGGCTTCCTCTCGTTTGGTCATCACTGCTTCTATCAAGCAACGAATCACCTCCCCTTCTTCAAACTCAACCTCAGTGACCATAAAGTGCTTTTCTTTCTTTATTGGGCTAACCGCGGTCCATTTACTACGAAGTAACTTCTTTGGGTTGATCCGGTTCATGATCTGATCTCTCGCTGTGATGTCGTTGATTATTATGAGTAGTCTACTCGACACAGAGTAATAGTCTCTGTGGCACAAAAAAGATCATAAAAAAAGCCAGCGATTAAGCTGGCTCTATTCTGTCGGCTATTTCTCTCGTTAGAGATTAACCATTTTTAGGTGGATCAAATGCCGTCAGTTCTAATGCTGGGCCTGTGTATTTTTCAATCTTCACAAGCGCAGAGTTCGCAGCACAGCCATTCGCCAAACGAGAAGTCGGGATATCCAACGTAAGCACGTTACAGCCACCGTTTTTACATAGACCTGTATCTTTATCTAAATCAGGCCAACCGCCTTCGTGGATACATACAGCGCCTTGCTTGATGCCATCAGTCACTAGTGCACCAACCAGTACTTGTCCACGATCGTTGTATGCACGAACGAGATCACCCGTTTTGATGCTACGTGCTTTCGCGTCTTCTACGTTAATTGAGATAGGCTCACGGTTACCGATCGCATACTCTTCGCGGATCTTCGCGTAGTTGAACTGGCTGTGTAGACGGTGCGCTGCGTGCGCTGTCATCAGTTGCAGTTCATCACTTTTCGCTTTACCGAAGAACTCAGTAGGCTCAATCCATGTTGGGTGAGCTGGGCAATCTGCAAGCTTGTAGCCTTCGATGGTTTTAGAGAAGATCTCAATCTTACCACTTGGCGTACCTAGCGGATTCATCACTGGATCCTTACGGAAGTCAGCATGACGAACAAACTGTGCCGCCTTCTTATTGTATTTCATTTCAATAAGCTGGTTATCGTCCCAGAATTTACCAAATTTAGGCATACGAACACGTGCAGATTTGCCTGCTTTTTGTGCCGCATCGTAGAAGCCTTTCAACCATGCCATTTCGTCTTTGCCTTCAGTGAAGACATCACGGCCGCCTGCTTTGATCATCTCAGACATGTCTGCAAATACATCGAAGTCATTACGCGCTTCACCTTGAGGTTCAACCGCTTTCTTCATTGGCACTAGGTGTTGGTTACTGTAGTCACCCGTCATCGTCATATCATTACGTTCAAATGACGTAGTAATTGGCAACACAATATCGGCGTGCTTGGCAGCGGCTGTCCAGTAGATCTCAGAAATAACCACTAGCTCAGGTTTTTGCCACGCTTTGATCAGGCGGTTTGTATCTTGGTGATGAGTAAAGTTACCACCGCCCGCCCACCAAATCATTTTCAGGTCAGGGAACGTCAGTTCATGACCATTATGCATGTATGTTTTACCTGGATTTTCTAGAGCTTCTGTAATACGAGCAACAGGGAATGCGTTCACCGCTCCTGAGACAGCCCAGTCATTACCCGCAGAAGAACCGCCACCAATTGAAGCTGAGATAGCTGGCAATACACCCGCATCACGAGTTGGGTTACCGCCGTTCGAGTAGTGGTAAGAAAGACCGAAACCACCACCTGGAAGACCAATCTGGCCAAGCATTGCAGCTAGAGTGACCACCATCCAGTGACGTTGTTCACCGTATTGTTGACGCTGAATGCCCCAACCTGCCATAAGCATGGTGCGGTTCTGACTGAAGATATCTGCAAGTAGCTCAAGTTGTTTCGCAGGAACGCCTGTGATCTCTTCAGCCCATGCTGGTGTCTTTTCAACACCGTCTTCTTTACCCATCAGGTACGCTTCAAACTTGTCGTAACCGCTGGTGTATTTGCTTAGGAATTCAACATCGTGCTTACCTTTATTGACCAAAGAGTGCGCGATACCCATCATCATTGCCACATCAGTCATTGGGCGCGGTGCAATCCACTGAATTGCATCACCAAAGAAATCGATCGTTTCTGAGCGCATTGGGTCGATTGCGATGATTGTTTTACCGGACTTCTTAAGCTTGTGGAAGAACTCTAGACCAGAACCGTCTGTAGAACTCCAAGCAATCTTAAGCGTGTTCATAGGGTTCATACCCCACAACACAACAACGTCTGAACTTTCTAATACAACCGGGTGAGTAGTTTGTTGCTCATAAACTTCAATAGAACCCATTACGTGCGGCATAATGACCTGCGCAGCACCTGTTGAGTAATCACCAAGGTGACCTGAGTAACCACCAGCCAAGCTCATGTAACGTTGCAGCAACGTTTGTGCTTTATGCAGTACGCCACTTGAACGCCAACCGTAAGAGCCCGCAAATACGGATTCAGGACCGTTCTCTTTACGGATGCGCGTTTGCTGTTCGTGGATAAGCTTGTAAGCTTCTTCCCAAGATACGCGAACGTATTCGTCATCACCGCGAGTTCCTGTTGGAGCTGATGGATTATCTAGGAAGCCTTTACGTACCATTGGGTATTTGACACGAGCTTTGGTGTGAACCTGATCAGGACCAGTCGTTTGCAAGCTATTTGGGACTGTTTGTGCGAGAGCATTAGTCGTTGAAACCAATTTGCCATCTTTTACTTCACACAACATAGGTCCCATACGACCTGCCGTTAATACACCTTTACCACGCTTGTTCGCAGCTGACGCTGTCATTGGCGTCAATGATGTAAAAGCTAGCGCACCAGCAGCCATGCTCGTTCCTTTGAGGAACCCGCGACGAGTAATATCTGTCATAATTATTTCCCTTTGTTTCTTAGTGGCCAGCCA
This sequence comes from Vibrio sp. SG41-7, assembly GCF_014164465.1. Classification (NCBI taxonomy): domain Bacteria; kingdom Pseudomonadati; phylum Pseudomonadota; class Gammaproteobacteria; order Vibrionales; family Vibrionaceae; genus Vibrio; species Vibrio sp. SG41-7. Next base: position 17,327 of record NZ_JACJFF010000006.1, read on the forward strand.
CATCTTTCGCGTGGTTCTGGAAGAATTTAGTAAGCAGTTCTAGATCTTGGTCTGAAATATCAGTACGTTCGCCCATGCCTTTAGCAACAGGGCCCCAAGCGTTCACCGTGAAGTGGTTTGCACCAATTTTTGCGTGACACGTTGAGCAGTAAACATTGTCGAGTTCTTCAGCGTAATCCCAGATTGGCTCGAGTGAATCCAGTACAGGCGCATCAACGTTCGCGGTTAGCACCGCCGTTCGCCATTCATTGCCGTACGCATCCATTTTAAAATCACCAACTTCAAGGTTCTGTTGCCCTTGGTCTGTCAGCATCGCAACGATTGAACGTTGACCTTCGCCGTAGTAAAGCACCTGTTCTGCACCCTTCATCTGGTAAGCATGCAACTCGATTGTGCGCTCAGTACCTTCAACACTTTTCACATCTAGGCGTGCCGTTGGATTGATAGTGCCAAGGTCACCAATACTGATGGTTTCTGCTGAGTAAACGACTTTCGCATTCGGGTCTGTTTTTTCGGTGAATGCCATCAAATTATCAAAGGCTTCGCTGTCCATTTCTGGCTCAGGAGCAAAGTGAGCAACACCTTTGTGACAGTCGATACAAGTCTGATTATTCTCTTGTCCGTACTCATGCATTTTTGCTGCATCTTCAGATTGCTCGTAACTGTCCATCGCATCGAAAGTATGACAAGAACGACACGTGGCTGAATCGCTTTCACGCAGTTGCGCCCACACGGTTTCTGCCATTGCCATACGGTGTTCTTCATACTTGTCTTCGGTATCAATCTTGCCAGTCACAAACTCATGATAAATATCTTTAGACGCACGAATCTTGGTGATTACGTAGTCAATTGGATCGGAAGGAATATGACAGTCAGAACACTCAGCTCGAATGCCTTTTGCATTGCTGAAGTGGATTGAACCTTCATATTCTTCATACGGAATTTGCATAGTGTGGCAAGAAGTACAGAACTCAGTACTCGATGTGTAGTGCATAACGGCTGCAGTACCGCCCAGCGTTAACCAGCCAATACCTATACCAACAGCGGCAATAAGAGCGATATATCGTTTTTTAATAGACATATTTAGAAATCATCTTCAACAATTAGTAACAATTGCGATCAGAGTAATACTTTAGGGTTAGTCACTATTGATTCACGTCATAAATTGTCTTTATTGACAATAAAGAAAGTGAGCAATGAGACCTAAATACAAATCACTTATAACCATGACTGCGCAACCATTTGGTTTTATATTCACAAAACAAATAAGGGCGCGTTGATTTATAAAATCCACCTGAAAATAACGGCGTACTTCCCCATTAAAAAGCGTACTAGAATCAAGATAAGGAGTAGCGAACACATATACAATATTTGCAAATTTACGGTACTGAAATAGACATGAACCAAACAGAATTCCAGCAAAAAATAGCGAGTTTCACCGCCATAGAACAAGCGCTTGATTACTTTGAGATTGGCTTTGATAGCAAGTTTATCGACCAAAATAGAATAGAGCTTGTGAAGCGCTTTAATGGTTATCTGATCCTGTCAAAACCCGATGATTGGTTTTCTGGAAGAAGAGCACTGAAAAACGCGTACTGTAAGGTTCAACGCAGTAAACTGGATCGCTACACACGATCAGCCTGTCGTGGCTGTACGACTTGCCAACGCCGTTAGTTCAAAATCAGAAAGCTTAAACGTAGATAACAAAAAATAGAGAATTGAAATAACATCTCATTACGATTTAGTTAGTGGTTTGCTCGAAAAAAAGTGTGCTAGTCTTACGGCAACTCAACTACGAGATAAAAACTACAATGAAAATTTTCAGCAATTTCGAAAGCGGCAACATTCACGTCGTTTCAGCAGATTCACCACAAAACATTCAATTGACTATCCCAGCAGACAACCAGACTGAAATCTCTCAATGGTTTCATTTCCGTTTAGAAAGTGAAGCTCAACAAGCTCACCACTTTGAAATCGGTCAATTGGCAACATCTGCCTACCCTGAAGGCTGGAAAGACTACGATGTGGTTGCATCGTATGACCGTGAAGAGTGGTTCCGTATCCCATCTCAGTTCGATGGCGATACATTAAGCTTCGATATCATCCCTGAACACGATTCAATGTACTTCGCGTACTTCGCACCTTACTCATACGATCGTCACCAAGATCTTCTGCACAGTGCTCAAACGCACCCAGCTTGTAAGCTTGAAACTCTGGGTCACACACTAGACAACAACGACATCACTTTGCTAACTATCGGTGAGCCAAGTGAAGAGAAGAAAAACATCTGGGTTATTGGTCGCCAACACCCAGGCGAGACTATGGCTGAATGGCTAATCGAAGGTCTGCTGCAACGCCTGCTTGATGAGACAGACACAGTCGGTCGCTCTCTTCTAGACAGCGTTGTGTTCCGCGTTGTACCGAACATGAACCCAGATGGCAGCATCCGTGGTCACCTGCGCACTAATGCGATTGGTGTAAACCTTAACCGCGAATGGCAATCACCTTCTCTAGAACGCAGCCCTGAAGTTTTCCTTGTGCGCGAGCGCATGCTAGAAACTGGCGTTGATCTGTGCCTAGACATTCATGGCGACGAAGCGATTCCATATAACTTTGTTGCAGGTAGCGAAGGCACGCCTTCATACAACGAGCGCATTGCAAAATTGGAGAATCACTTCAAGCAAGCGCTTCTGACTATCACGCCAGAATTCCAAGATGAATTTGGTTACGATAAAGACGAACCGGGCAAAGCAAATATGACCGTCGGCACAAACTGGATCGGCGAGCAGTTCAAATGTCTGGCTTACACTGTCGAGATGCCGTTTAAAGATCACATCAGCCACGCTGACGAACTTTACGGCTGGTCTCCAGAGCGCAGTGTTGCATTTGGTCACGACATGCTAGCCGCGGTTTGGGCAACAGTAGACGAGCTATAAAACGAACCATAGACAGGCTAAGCGCCTTAGTTTGTCCGTATAGTTAGTTTGCTTACATATATAGCAAAGCCCAGCACTTGTGAAAGTGCTGGGCTTTTTAATATCGGATCTGAGTGAATGACTTGGGCTTTAAGGCATCTAACTTTAAAAGCTTTTTATGCCACTCTGAGGCTAGCAAAAAATACTGGGTATCTTTGTCTAATGTGTCTTTGTTCTGACACCATATCTTTGAAACTCGGTCCTTCTAACAACTGAACGATCACTTCATCGCCTTCTTGTCGCAGCACTGCACCACTAATATCAATGGTGTTGTTATCGTGCAGTCTTAAACTGCCCGCCATTGAGAAGCCTCGATAAACAGGAATGATGTTACGCATCATCAAGCGCACACCCTTTTCAGACACTTCACTCACATGAAAAAGCTCATCCTTAATTCGCATCACTGGACGTGCCTTTTTTGGGTACTTCAAGCGGTAATATTTGCGTTTCTGGGTGAATAACTCTTCACTCATCTGTGACTCCCTGTCTCTGTTTATTCGGTAAAGCAATAGCCTTTAGCTTCAATTGGATTTCGAACGAACACATTCACCGAATTGATAGCTGACCATTATATCGACATTACGAGCTAATGCTTTAGAGATTTATGCACAGAAACAAGGATTGCTGAGCATTCAGTAAAAAGTGAGATATGAGTCGTATATGCTAGGGGTTCGATTGTTAGCTATGAACCCTAAAGCTGAAACAGCGCCAACTGAATACTGAAGCCAACAAACAACAACCCGCACACAATGTTCATCCATTGAGACGTGCGCTTTTTCGTCAATAATCTCTTAAACGTATCAGCCATCAAAATGACAACCAAAAACCATGTAGCAACCACTGTCGCCTGTATCGCGCCCAGCATTAAACTGTCGGACACAATGTGATCCTTAGAAACAAACTGAGGGAATATCGAAAGGTAGAACAGAACGATTTTAGGGTTCAGTAGATTAGTGAGGAGTCCTTTGAAAAACTGATTATAAAGCTTACTGCCCGATGCGTTCACTAAAGCAAGCACACCCTCTTGAGCTCGCAGTGCCGCTCGAAAGTGATTATAACCAAGCCAGACTAAGTACAAGACACCCGCCCACTTCAGTCCCTCAAAGGCCATTGAAGTCTGAGATAACAGTAAGCTCATGCCATTCGCAGAAACAAACGCATGGAAAAAGAACCCGCATGACACACCCAACACGTTAATAAACGCAAACAACTTTCTTTGAGTTAAAGCCGAGCTCAATACCAACAAAGCATTTGGGCCTGGAATGATGGCAATAAAAAACACGATGATAATAAACAGCCAGATACTTTCCCAACTCATTTCGCTCTCATTTCCTTAAAGCTTCCTAATCATACTTGATCGTTTTAGGGCGGATATTGTACGTCCATTCAATACCATTACAATATGCCCAACGTTTAATTAGCTTGGCTTAGCTCGCTTGCCTTAGTTCAGTTGTATGGATAACGCTTAAATTTAACGCGTATAATTCACCCGTTTATCCTGTAACGCAGCAAAACTCATTCTCTAACATTTATAGCCCTGTTAGACTCCACCTCCATTTTGATACTTGGTTCATTTATGTCATTTGATAACCTCACCCTTAACGCAAAAACCGTCACAGCGATCCCTTCTCAATTCGACAAACCGACTGAGATACAACAAGCGGTAATTCCATCAATTATTGCGGGTAAAGACGTACTTGCGTTGGCTCAAACGGGTAGCGGAAAAACGTTGGCGTTCGGCTTACCCTTGCTGAACAACATCAACCATGATGTGAATGGACTGCAAGCGCTTATCATCGTCCCGACACGTGAACTCGCGTCTCAAGTGACTGAATCTTTAGAGCCGATCGCGACAGCGCTCGATATCAAATTCGTAACGTTAACCGGTAGCGTGAATACTGATGATCAGCAGCAACAATTACTAACCCAACCGCAATTAGCAATCGCCACACCAGGCCGCTTACTTGCTTTAATCAAAAGTGGTGAACTGGATGTCGCTCAGTGTTCATCATTGGTTCTTGATGAAGCCGATCGCCTGATCGACATGGGCTTTTGGCCAGATATTCAAGCGATTACCGCAGCATTACCGAGCAAACGTCAGTCACTGTTGTTCTCTGCGACACTTCCGCCAGAGTTGGTTAGTCAGGCTGAGCTGCTTCTTTCAAACCCAGTTAAAGTCACGACACACCAAGAAAACAGCGTGGTCGCGACTATTGAAGAAACTCTGTACTTAGTGAACAAAGGCAGTAAAGCTCAGGCGCTCATTGCCCTACTCAATCAACACACATGGCCGCAAGTATTGGTATTTATTGGTGCGAAAGACAATGCCGACGCATTAACCAAGCGACTGAATAAAGCCAAAATCAGTGTGAGTGCGTTACATGGAAATAAGAGCCAAGAAGAACGAGAGCAAGCATTAGAGAGTTTCAAAAATGGCGAGACCCGTGTGCTTATCGCGACTGATGTGATGGCTCGCGGCATCCATATTGATCAGCTGCCTGTCGTGATTAATTTTGATTTGCCGACACACTCCGCAACTTACGTACACCGAGTTGGTCGCACAGCAAGAGCAGGAAGCACTGGTTGCGCTATCTCTCTGGTTAGTCACAGCGAAACTGACTACCTAAATGCGATTCGTACTCTGACCAATAAGCCTCTTGTGCTACAAGCATTAGAAGGTTTCCCTGTTACAGACAAACCTGCATCTGAAGTGACAGCTCGCAAACGTCCACCTAAAGACAAAATGGCTAACCGAAGAACCGCAAAGAAGAAAAGTGCTAAGCAATTTAAGAGCAAGCCAAGTTCTTCGAAATAGCCAGTTCTTCAAAATAGCTAGCTCTTCAAAATAACCATAGAAAATCGATTAGCCCAGTTTGTACTGGGCTTTTTATATGCAACCAGATGCAAAATCACAACCTATCGACTCAGACAAAATGCCACTTTAAATGACACTTTTGTGAATTATGGTGCCAAGGTATTGATTCTTGGTTGCTCAAAAAAAATACTTTCTGATCACGTTGACGCCCCTATATCTGGCAACTAGATTTTTCTATTAGTGTCTAAAAACCGGGAGGTCATTGAAATGAAACGTGCAAGCTCTACATATCGATTACAACTGATTAAGGAAGTGGCTACTCGCCGAGATCGTCAGAGTTCCAATGACCCAATGGCAAACTACATACAAAACCTAATCGACAACAAAGACGACTGTGATACCTCGGTGGAACGCAATCAGAGGTTCAGTGGTAGTCATTTTGATGAGCATATTGGTGGTTGGGTTAGCGACCACTGGGGTAGCAAGTAGTCCGATATCTCCAGTCACTCGTGTCTTAAATAAAGCAGCGTAACCGCTGTAGAATTTATCTCCGCATTAACCTATCATCTGCAACAAATCCCTATCATTGAGTAAGCAGAAAGTGTCTGAGTTAAAAAGAGAAAAAGAAGTGATGGTTGCCTTCCAAGTGATCCCTCGCGTTAAAGAAGGCAACAACTTCGAAGTAGTTGATAAAGCCATTGAAGTTGTGAAAGCAGCCGATGTCCCTTTCCAAGTTGGTGCGATGGAAACCACAATGAAAGGTGAACTCAATCAATTACTCGATATCGTTAAAAAGGCAGAGCAAGCTTGTTACGATGCAGGGGCTGTAGAAGTGATAACCAACATAAAGATTCATAGTAAAACCACCGAGGCCGATGATACATTTTGTACATACCATCGTGGTGTAACGAAAGCGAATCACATGTTTGTTTAGCAATATGTTTATTTCAGAAAGCTGTTTATTTAAGAAAACAGCGGGTTAAGAAAGACTCTGAAGAACCAGTGATGTTATTGAAAAGGCATGTCTGAAAGGTGAGAAAGGATTTCCATTCGTTCTTCTTCTGACATCGAATGCCAATCACGCGGGCTCTCTTCAGGGTCATTTTTCGCCCCAATGTTTTTTCGATCCAGTGCTTTAACTGGTTCTTTTTTGAGTTTTACGTTCTTTTTATTCATACCGACATCACTCCTTCTGGTACAAAGGTACCTACCTTAATATTACACCCCAACCATTATGTAAAGTAATAGTTACTTCGGAGTTAAATAAAATCTTGATACTTCCTCTTTAACCGAAAAGATCTCTTTGGGGACTTGTATTTCCCTCTTCGTCGACCGACTTACCAACCAAGTTTTTTTGCTTCATTATCTTCCTTCGATAGCGCTGACGACAAAGCTTAATCACGTGCAATTGTTCTGACGGAGTCATCGACATCCAATTAAAGCGCTCTTCTCTTTTGCGCATACAACCATTGCAATAGCCTTTATCATCGCTTGAGCAAACCCCAACGCAAGGGCTTGGAACCTGGAAAAACTCTAACTGCTCCACCATGCCTCCTTACACATCAAAATCGAGCTTACTAATTAAAAAATAAGCGATTAATTTGTCGCCCAGCTCGTGAAATTCATACTAAACTATGACCTTATACTGACACATATAGTGTTTTGTAAACTATACTTTGAACCCATCAAGTTACACTTATTCGGTAACTTCGTTCTTTCCTTTGGAGCCTTATAATATGAAGTTTAGTTCAAAAAAATTACTAGCAGTAGCCGCTTTACCTATGATGCTAGCAGCATGCACAACAACAGGTGACAACGCGATGCAAGTAACACCAACCGATCTACAGCACCATAATTGGGAACTTGCGCAAATTGATGGCAAGGACATTGTGAAAAACGAAGACCAAGCAGCTCCTCGTCTAGAGATCGGCGAAAAGATGACTGCAAACGGCATGGCTGGTTGTAACAACTTCTTTGGTCAGGGCGAGCTGAAAGACGGTCAATTCCGTATCAAGCAAATGGGCATGACAATGAAAATGTGTCACGGCTCTGCGATGGAAATCGAACAGTCGGTTTCTGCTACTCTAAGCGAGTGGAGCGACGTAACCCTAACAAACGATACGCTAGTACTGAAAAACGATGTACACACGCTAACGTACACAATTCGTGATTGGGTAAACTAATCCGTTCTCGAAATAGATATTGATTAAAGGAGCCTTCATGGCTCCTTTTTATTGCCTGCTTACCCTCACAACACCTTCAAAATTAACACTCATCGCCTACTTTTCGTACCAACCTCCAATAAACCTCAAATATCTCTCATTTAGATGCAATAAATTCACTGGTTTATCGGTCTATTGCTAGGATGGTAAGAGCCTAGAGTCTGTCGAGCTTTCGAGACGATTGCATATCGAACAAAGTTTAACCAAAAAAGACCAGCACGCCCTCCCTGCTTGTTCTCAAGTAATTGATTGAATTTACTGTTGAATTAGAATTTATTTCAGAAACAGATAGAATAACTGTAGGGAGTTCTAAATAACAATGCTCTTACCCGTTCACTACCAAATGGAAAAGTTTATGAACAAGATAGTAAGTACGTTAGGAATCATGGCAACCGTTGCATACAGCGCAACCATTTATGCTGATGAAGCAACATCAACCAATAACTGGAACCAAATCGAACAGCAGGCAGAGGGACAAACTGTCTACTTTCACGCTTGGGGCGGTAGCCAAGAAATCAATCGTTACCTACAGTGGGCGGGCAAGAAATTACAGAGTGACTACGGTGTTACCTTAAAACATGTGAAAGTAACCGATATTGCAGAAACTACCACTCGCTTACTCGCAGAAAAGGCGGCAGGAAAGAACACTGAAGGCAGTGTCGATATCGTCTGGATTAACGGCGAGAATTTCCGTTCAATGAAAGAAAATGCCTTGTTGTTTGGACCATTCACTCAAACACTTCCAAACTGGCAGTACGTGGATAAGTCTTTGCCGATCGATGTCGATTTCTCGGAGCCAACAGAAGGCTTGGAGGCACCTTGGGGCGTTGGGCAACTGGTCTTCATCCACGACCAAGAAACACTGCACAATCCGCCACAATCGTTTTCAGAGATGTTGAGCTACGCTCAGGCTTTCCCGAATCGCTTAAGCTACCCGCGCCCACCAGAGTTTCACGGTACGAGCTTCATTAAGTCTCTACTGATTGAGCTAACAAACAACAGTCCTGCGCTTGCTAAACCCGTTTCAGAAGATACCTTCCAAGACGTTACGGAACCACTGTGGGCTTACTTAGATAAATTCCATAAAGTGGCATGGAGAGGCGGAAAGCAATTTCCTGCGGGTACATCTGAAAGCATTCAACTTCTGGATGACGGACAGCTCGACCTCGCGATTACGTTCAATCCAAACTCTGTATATTCAGCACAATCAAGTGGCCGCCTAGCGGAAACTACCAAGGCTTATGCGTTAGAAAGCGGCGCTCTGTCTAACATTCACTTCCTTGCGATTCCTTGGAATGCCAATGCAACCGCGGGTGCTCAAGTGACCATCAACTTCTTGTTGAGCCCAGAAGCACAATCTCGCAAAGGTGACCTCAATGTCTGGGGTGACCCTTCTGTATTGAGCAGTAAGTACTTAACCGGCAGCGCTAAAAATACTCAGCAATTTAAATCGATTGATGAACCGCATCCTAGTTGGCAAAACGCGCTCGAGAAAGAGTGGCTTAAGCGATACGGTAACTAACCTCCATGCTTCGCGCTCTATATTTTGTTGTTATAGCGGTATGTATCATCCCAACCATTCCTGGGGTAGCGGGAGTCGTGGCTTCGTCACTGAGTTTCATCCCGCCCTTAGGTTTAGACGAGCCAACACTCAACGGGTTTAGCCAAGTCTTTCAATGGGAAGGGGCTTGGCACTCTATTGGCTTAAGCCTAGGTTCAGCGGTCGCCAGCAGCTACATCGCCTGCTTTCTTACCTTTTGCATTCTTCAAGCCTCTTGGGGAAACAAGTTTTGGAGAAAGATTGAGTTAACGCTATCGCCAATGCTTGCCATTCCGCATGTGGCTTTCGCTATCGGCTTTGCTTTTTTGTTTAGCCCAACAGGGCTTGGCGCAAGAGCCGTGCATCACTTACTTGGTGAATCGGCTACAAGCTCTGAATTGGCTTTGCTGATAAAAGATCCTTACGCGTTTGGCCTTATCATTATGCTCGCACTCAAAGAAGTTCCTTTCTTGTTGCTGATGAGCATATCGATACTTCAACAAATTGATGTAGAACGTATCACCAAGGTGAGTGCATCACTCGGTTACAGCCGCGCTCAGATCTGGTGGAAGTGTATTTTCCCGCAATGGTTTACTAAGCTTCGCTTCCCAATGCTGGCTGTGCTCGCCTATAGCGTATCGGTTGTCGACATCGCTCTGATCATTGGCCCAACCAACCCACCGACTTTTGCCGTTTTGGTATGGCAATGGTTCAACGATCCAGATCTTAATCTACTACCACGAGCTGCTGCTGGTGCGATCGTTTTGTTTGGCTTGGCTTCGTTGATCATCGCCTTGGCGCGTTTAGTTGAATGGGCAATTCTTAAGTACTTTCGAACGTGGCAGTATTCAGGAAGAACAGGGGCTAACTTACCGGGGAAAACCGTATTCACAGCTCTTGCAGCTTTGTCACTGATGATCATTCCTTTGATGATTATCTGGAGTTTTGCGCAGCGCTGGCGCTTCCCTGATTTACTCCCTAGCCGCTACAGCATGCGCTTCTGGGAATTCGAGTGGGATGGCATCATGAGCACCGTTGGTCAAAGCTTATGGATTGGTCTGATTGCTGCTTCAATCGCTTTGTTGCTTGCGTTGGTTGCTCACGAATACAGAATCAAATACAAGTGGCAAGTCCCAGGCTTTATTATCGCTATTCCAATGTTGATACCTCAACTGTCGGTGTTGTTCGGCATGCAAATCACCACTCTATACATTGGCAGTAGTGCCTATGAGCTTTGGGTTATTTGGGCGCATGTTTTCTTCGCCTTTCCATTTGTGTACTTGTCTTTGGACGGCCCATGGAAAAGCTTCAACGATGGGCTGATAAAAGCTTCACTGAGCTTGGGTAAATCGCCATTTCAAAGCTGGTATTCGATCAAGCTGCCTATATTACTGCCCGCCATCGCCTTCGCTTGGGCGGTTGGGATCAGTGTGAGTTTGGCTCAGTACTTGCCGACATTGATGCTCGGTGCTGGTCGTATTAGCACCATCACCACAGAAGCCGTCGCGCTTACCAGTGGCTTCGACCGCAGAGTAACCGCAATTTATGCCATTTGGCAGGCCTTGTTGCCTCTGTTCTTTTTCTCTTTAGCGATATTAGTCAGCCGACTTCAACTTAGATATCGCCGTCTTACTTTTAAAGGTTTTCTTACTAATGAGTCTGCACCTCAACGACCTCGCCATCCATAAAAACGGTGGCGAATCGCTGTTTTCAGCGCTAAACGTAACATTAGAATCAGGCCAAATATTGGCGCTGATGGGGCCAAGCGGCTGCGGAAAATCGACTTTGTTAGATGCCATCGCGGGTCACCTGAATGACGAGTTCTCATACTCTGGCACCGTTATTTTGAACGATATTCAACTAGACGATCTCCCATCACATCGGCGTGAAGTTGGTATTCTGTTTCAAGACGACTTGTTATTTCCACACCTAAAAGTATGGGAGAACTTGGCCTTTTCGTTACCAAACTCGGTTAAGGGTTCAGACCGCCAACAACAAGCAATGGAAGCGTTAAGAGACATTGAACTGACCCGCTTGGCTGAGTCATTTCCCGACCAAATATCTGGCGGCCAGCGAGCGAGAATTAGCTTAACTCGTATGCTATTGGCGAAACCGAAATTGGCGTTGCTTGATGAGCCGTTTAGTAAGCTCGACCAAGAACTCAGAGCCCAGTTTCGCGACTGGGTATTTGAGCAACTCACTAAAGCGAATATTCCGACATTAATGGTAACGCACGACCAAACCGATGTGCCTCAAGGGGCAAAAGTTCTGTCTTGGCCATGGAGAAGTAACCATGCTGGATAAGTACTCTATTAAGATCATTAAGTGGCCATTAAATCAATCAGCCAAACTACTTAATAGATTCGGCATCACAGCTAACCAAACCACCCTGTTTGGGTTTCTGGTTGGATGTTTAGCGTTTCCAGCATTGGCATTTCCACAATACGAATGGGCGTTAGGGTTTATTGTATTTAACAGGGTTTGCGACGGGCTTGATGGAGCCTTGGCTCGAATACAAGGCATTAGTGATGCGGGCGGTTTCCTCGACATCAGCCTAGATTTCCTATTCTACTCGTTGATCCCCTTTGGCTTTGTTATCGCCAACCCAGAACACAACGCCATTGCCGGTGCATTTTTGATTTTCTCTTTTATCGGCACTGGCAGCAGCTTTTTAGCGTTTGCGGTTATGGCAGGCAAGCGAGGCATCGAAAACCCAGTCTATAAGCATAAGTCTCTGTACTACATGTCAGGGCTAACCGAAGGCACTGAAACCATCGCTTGTTTCATTGCTTTCTGTATTTGGCCTCAACACTTTGCGGCTATCGCTTACACCTTTGGTGCTGCGTGTTGGCTGACTACGTTCATGCGTATTTATTTTGGTTTCCAGACACTCAAGAATCAAACCAACTAATGTGAATTTCTGCATTCCTCATAAACAAAAACGCCGCTCAGATGAGCGGCGTTTTTATATTCTAGCTAATACTTAAACCTAATTAGGCATCTGCAGAAGCGCTAATTTTAAATCTCAACACCTTCAAGCTTGAATCAAGGTCGACATCGACAAACTCAGGCGGATTGTCCAGACGCTCAATGAATTCAACGCTTGGCGCTTCTTCTACCATCGTCTCGATTAAGAAGTTTGGCGATACTGCTGGTGAGTTAACACAAGCAATCACTTCACCACCTTCTGTTAGAAGATCAGGCAAGCGACGCAAGATCTTTTTGTAATCTTTAGTTAAAGCAAAGCTGCCTTTTTGGAACGAAGGCGGGTCGATGATAACCAACTCGTAAGGGCCACCCTTTTTGATTTTTCCCCACGACTTAAAGATATCGTAACCAAGGAAGTTAACCGAGCGCATGTCGTGATCATTCAAGCGGTGGTTATCACGGCCTTTATTTAGCGAGCCGCGCGACATATCCACGTTCATGCATTGGCGAGCGCCACCAGCGATAGCCGCGACAGAGAAACCACAGGTGTATGCGAACAGGTTAAGAACGTTCTTATCCCTAGCATTATCTTGTACCCATTGACGACCATTGCGCATGTCTAGGAACAAACCGAAGTTCTGATTACGGCCAATATCTAATTGGTACTTAAGACCGTGCTCAACCACAACGGGTGAGTCATTAAGTTCGCCCCATAAAACTTCTGACGGCGCACCATCGGCATAACGATGTTGCAGAACAATACTGGTGCCCTGCTTTGCTTGCCAGATGTCTTTATTAGTCAAATCAACCAATCCAGCTTTAAGAGATGATAAGAACTCATCATCCACTTCTTTGAATACGTTAACCAATAACTGCCCATCAACCCAATCACATGTCAGTTGATCTAGGCCTGGCCAAAACTTACCACGACCGTGAAAAATACGGCGTAGTTCATTCGGCACTTCATTAAGTTGCTGTTCAATATGACTAAAAAACAGAGGTAAAGCTGATGCTTCCATTATTTCACTCACTTAGTGTTTAGCTTTGGCCAAGTTAATGACCAAGGTTCAAGCCAGTTGTCTAAACCATTAGACACGATCTCTTGATGCCACTTCTCACCCAAGGAGTTTAGGCTTCTTGGATCGCAGACATATTCGTAGGCTTGTGATTGATAGGTAAATCGAATCGCGAAGGCATGCAGATAACCTCTGTCAGCCTCACTCGATGGATTATAAATAGGGTCACCAACAATGGCTGAGCCGATCGACTTCATCGCGACACGGATCTGGTGAGTTCGTCCCGTATAGGGTTTACATAAAAATAAACGCTCACCGGGTTCAGCCGTTGCAGATAAAAACTGGGTAATCGCTGGGTTTTCTTTGCTTGTCAGTAACTTCCAGCTCGAGCGTCGTGAACGCTCCATATCTCCTGAAATCAGCCCCTGCTTTTTCTTAGGCTTCTTCGAACCAATCGCAAGGTAGTACTTCTCGACTTCACGCTTTGCGAACAGCTGTGAAAGCTCACTTGCTGCCGAAGCATTTTTTGCCAGCAGTAGAATACCTGAGGTCATTTTATCGAGACGATGGACTAGGTATAGCTTCGGCTCGTTGATTGCTTTAGCAACTTCTTGCAACAACATGGTATCACCATCGTCTTTATGGACGCTGACGCCAGGATGTTTGTTTATGAGTAAAAAATCAGAGTGGTTCAGAAGAATGTCGAACATTTAAAGGCTAGCTCCATTGTAGAACGTGGAGTATACCGTGTCTGAACCCAGATTCCAGCTACGAAAAAGCCCAACTCACTCAATAAATATTGAATCATTGGGCTTCTTTTCAGCAAGTAGCGATCAGTGCTTGGTCTTTGTTCTATTGGCATTCGGAAAATAGAACAAAGCCACCCGCCCTACGCGAGTTTGAACTTACCGACTAATGCTTCTAGCTCAGCAACTTTAGCGTTCAAGCCTGAGGTATTTTCAGAGCTGCGAGTCGCTAATTGCAAAGACTGCTCAGAAATATCACTGATCGCCGTAATATCCGCTGCAATTTCTTTGGTCACCGCTGTCTGTTCTTCTGCCGCTGTCGCGATAGAGTTGACCATGCTTTGTACATTGCCAGCACCACTTACAATCGCTTCTAGCGCCGAAACTGCGCCAGAGCTTTGCTCAACACCAATCTCAACTAGACGACAGTTATCTTGAGTGTAAGTCACCGCTTCTTGCGTACCAGATTGAATCGACTGAATGATACCAGACACTTCTTGAGTCGCTTTGGTCGTTCTCTCTGCCAGTGCTCGTACTTCATCAGCAACCACTGCAAATCCACGTCCAAACTCGCCAGCACGTGCCGCTTCAATCGCAGCATTCAGCGCCAGTAGGTTGGTTTGTCCAGCGATGTCTTCGATTACCTTAATAACACTGCCAATCTGTTCGCCATGTGAACCTAGCGTATTCATTTGTACCGACATGTCGCTCATTTGAGTCGACACTTGTTGGATACTTGCCACCATTTCAACAATCACGTTACGGCCATCTTCTGCTGACGTTTCTGAGCGACGCGCCTCTTCATAAGTAGAAGTGCCTTGCTGAGCGACTTCAGAAATGGTCAAGCTTAGCTCTTCTGCGGCAGTCGCAATCAGGTTAGCTTTATCAGCTTGCGCAGAGGCACCAGAAACGATGTCTTGACTGATTGATGATAGCTCACCTGTCACCGATTGAACTTGGTTCGTCACAGAAGAGATTGAACCCAATAGGTCGACCAAAGATTTCTGCATTTGGTTAATCGACGTAGCAAGATCGGCCAATTCGTCACCAGAATCATCAATAATGTCGCCTGCCGTTAGGTCACCATTTGCTACACGTCGTGCTACTTGTTCAACACGAGTCAGGCGGTTGGTAATAGAGCTAGACAATACATACGCAATCACACAACCAAACACAATCGCAATGGCAGACAACACCATGATGGTGCGTTCGATGGTGGTAAACGAATCGGTTAATACAAGCAGCGATTGTTCTGTATCGGCTCGCTCACTTGCAGACGCTTGGTCCAGTAAGTTTTCAACCGGGATTAGATTGCTCTCATATAAGGAGCGAAGCTGCTGGATATTCGATAACAGCGCAGACTCATCGTTGATCATAGGTACAAGCTTAGATTCAAACTCTTGAGTAAAGCGCCCCATCAGGTCTTCAATTCGCTCAATACGGCGATGGTCTTCTGAACCTCGACTCTCTAAACGTTTTGCTTCTTTAATAGCCTGAGCAAATTCATTCTTGTTGGTTCGATAATCATTAAGCGCATTGTCGGCCTGAGTAATCGCACCAAGTGCATCGCGATAAACATCCCCAGCCTCATCTATCAATACAAGGTAGGTCACCGTTCCCGGTACATCATCCATCCTAATTTCATCAGCGCTCTTGTGAGCCCCAATGACTTCGATCCATACAATACCGACTAGCGTGACAAGCACCGCCAATATAGAGCCAAACCCGGCGTACAACTTCTTCCTAACTGACAATTTCACACAACACCTACTTAAATAAAATACAGCTCAATCAGCTATTACTTTTCATTATATCGGCTACCAGACCAATAACTTTAAGTATTTATTTTTCTTTGATAATTAAGTTAGTAGCATAAAAAAACGGGAGCCAATGGCTCCCGTTTCTTAACTTACTTTAACTCGCGGATTGTAGCTTCTAAGAGCTATGGTTTCTTAGAGCTATAGCTTCTTAAAACTATAGCTTCTCAGAACTATAACTTCTTAGAGATAAGCGCAGAGCCAGCAATGATACCAATACCTAGTAGCATGATTGCACCTTTACCGCTGTCGAAGCCAGAAGAGATACCCATGAACGCTACGATAGCGATAGCTACTGGGATGATGTACTTAACAAGTGTGTACCATAGACCGAATAGTGGGAAAGATACTTCACCGTCGTTAGTGATTTCTTTCTCTAGGTCAGCACGGTTTAGTCTCCAACCAGCGAAGATACATACCAACATACCGCCAACTGCTAGGAAGATTTTATCCGTTAGTAAGTCGAAGATATCAAATGCACCAGTACCAAACAGTGTTGGACCGAAGCCGCCAAGTGATAGAGAAGCGAAGATACATAGAATCGCCATTACGACACTTGCAGACAGTACTGCAGTCACACGCTTCATGCCTTTCTCATCGATTAGGTACGAAACCACAACTTCAAGTAGAGATACTGAAGAAGTTAGTGCCGCAACACTTAGACCAACGAAGAACATTAGAGCAAATAGAAGACCAACTACGCCGCCCATTTCAGCGAATAGCTGAGGAACAACAACGAATACTAGACCAGGGCCCGCCGCAGGTTCCATACCAAATGCGAACATTGCAGGGAACATTGCAACACCAGCTAGGATAGCAACGCCTGTATCCATCGCCGTAACCATAGCTGTAGTTTGAACTAGGTTCTCTTTCTTCTTAAGGTAAGAACCGTAAGTCAACATACAACCCATACCAAGAGATAATGAGAAGAATGCTTGACCTAGTGCAGCTAGAATTACACCGCTGTCTACTTTAGAGAAATCAGGGCTGAATAGGAATTCAAGACCAGCCATCGCGCCCGGAAGCATTAGGCCTTTGATTGATACCACGATAAGGATGATGAAAAGAAGTGGCATCAGAATCTTACCCGCTTTCTCAATACCGCCAGAAATACCTTTCATAACGATGACAACGTTAAGTAGTAGGTATAGGCCCATCCACATAAGTGGTTGAACTGGGTTTGAGATAAAGCCACCGAAGCTGTCACCAATTGCTTCAGGTGCGTCTAGTAGACCACCAGCAATTTTACCGATGTATGCGATAGACCAGCCACCTACTACAGGGTAGAAACCCATGATAAGTAGACCACTGACTACGCCGATAACACCAGCGAACGTCCAACGACGGTCAGTTGATTTAAATGCACCTACTGCTGATTTTTGCGTATGACGGCCAATCGCAAATTCAGTCAGCATGACACTGAAACCGATGAAGATTACAAAAAACAGGTAAATTGCAACGAATGCACCGCCGCCACTTTCGCCTGCTGTGTAAGGGAATTTCCAGATGTTACCTAGACCAACAGCAGAACCTGCTGCAGCCATTACGAATCCTAACTTCGAACCCCAGGTATCGCGGGGTGTTGTGGTTGTATTACTAGTAGCCACGTGTACTCCAAACTTTTGTGTTGTGTGATGTTGTGTTTTGCTTTGGGTGGCGTCTTTAAAAGATAAGGTGTATAAAAAAATTTACACACTTAAAAGATTTGATTGACGCTCGTTGTATGGCAAGTAAACCAGTTTAAGAATAAAATTGGAAGTCCGAACCGTACATATTTCGTTACCAATGTAAATTTTTATGGTTAAATGCCGTCTTTTTATACAAAACAATCGTTTTCGTCTTAAGTTAACCAAAACTTAACAACTATAACCTGTTTACAGCTTTTGCTCTATTTTGTAAATAGTTGATTCCTTAAATTCCCATATCCTCAAAATAGCATTACTATCTAAGTGTCTCTTTTTTCGAGTATTCAATGTGGAAAAGCTCTACCATTTTTTAACTTTAGCTTCCGTTGCTTTGTACTGGGTTCTCGTCGCCGGTGTGACCTTTCGTGTCGTACTAAAACGACGCTCTGTCAGCGTTTCTCTCGCGTGGTTGATGGTTATCTACATTATCCCGATTGTTGGCGTGGCCTGTTACTTCCTTTTCGGCGAGCTAAACCTAGGTAGAAAGCGGGCTGAGCGCGCACATCGCATGTTTACTCCGTTCGGTGATTGGTTCCGCCAATTAAATGATTGTCAGGTTCACCTTCCAGGTAAAGTTGGCTCCCCAATCCACAAGATTGATGAGCTTTGTAATAATCGAATGGGTATTCCTGCACTTAGTGGAAACACACTTTCACTGCAAGCTTCACCCAATGAGATCCTGCACGCAATTATCGAAGATATAGAAAACGCACAAACCAGTATCAAAATGGTTTTCTACATTTGGCATCCTGGTGGTCTAACCGACTCCGTAGCCTCTGCACTGATTCGAGCGGCCAAACGTGGCGTAGATGTTAAGGTTTTACTCGATTCAGCAGGTAGTCCACGCTTTTTCAAAAGCCATTGGCGTTCAATGATGAAAGACGCTGGTGTGCAAGTTGTGCAAGCATTAGAAGTAAGCCCATGGCGTATTTTCTTACGTCGCCTTGATTTAAGACAGCACCGTAAGATCATCGTGATTGATGAATCCATCGCCTATACCGGTTCAATGAACATGGTGGATCCGGCGCATTTCAAACAGAGTTCAGGCGTTGGTCAATGGATCGACGTAATGGTCCGAGTCACTGGGCCAACCGTTAACGTGCTTTCGGCTATTCATGGTTGGGATTGGGAAGTAGAAACAGGCGAACGGATTCTTCCTGATTTACCTGAATGCCCGATTGAAGAAATAATGACGCACCATCCGGTTCAGGTCGTTCCGTCTGGCCCTGGTATGCCGGAATATTTGATCCTACAAGTTCTGACTATTGCCATTAATCAAGCCAATCGTTCTGTGCGCATCACTACACCTTATTTTGTACCGAGTGCCGACTTGTTAGAAACGCTAAAAATGACAGCGCAAAGGGGCATAAACGTCGAACTGATCATTCCACACAACAACGATTCATTGATGGTTAAATGGGCTTCTCGTGCTTTCTATACAGAGTTACTTGAAGCTGGCGTTAAGATTTACGAATTTTACGGTGGCCTTCTTCACACCAAATCGGTAGTGATTGATGAAGAGTTTTGCTTAATCGGAACGGTCAATATCGACATGCGCAGCCTTTGGCTAAACTTCGAAGTGACGCTAGCCGTTGATGACGTACACTTCACCAAGCAACTGTTTGATTTGCAGCAATCCTATATTGAATCATCTCATCCAGTGGAACTGGAGCAATGGGAGCAGAGAAATTTACGTAACCGCTTCTTCGAACGATTGTTCTATTTGTTCAATCCACTGCTGTAATCCAATCAATGGACCCACTGCGACTCATATCTCTCTACTTATCAGATTTTTGACCTTTCACGATAAACGACGTGAAAGGTTAAAAAGCGAAAGAAAAGCATAAAAACTCCCCCTCTGCTCTTGCTTTGAATGCTATTGGCATGTTTTAAATAGGACATAACCGATTGATAAGGAATTCACAGCATGTCCGAGAACAAAACCACTAAACTGATCACTGCAGGTCGTGATAAGAAGTGGACCAATGGTGTCGTTAACCCACCAGTACAGCGCGCTTCAACTGTCGTGTTCAACTCAGTAGAAGAAAAGCGTAAAGCTACGATTAATCGCGCTAATAAAACGCTTTTTTACGGACGCCGTGGAACCAACACTCACTTCGCTTTCCAAGATGCCATGGTTGAAGTCGAGGGCGGCGCAGGCTGTGCACTTTACCCTTGTGGTACTGCAGCCATTTCAAATGCCATTCTTTCTTTTGTAGAAACAGGCGATCATATTCTGATGGTCGACACCTGCTACGAACCGACGCGTGATTTCTGTGACACCATCATGAAGAAGATGGGTGTAGAGACGACCTACTACGAGCCAACGATCGGTGAAGGCATCCAAGACCTTATTAAGCCAAACACTAAGGTGCTGTTTACCGAATCTCCGGGGTCAGTCACCATGGAAGTGCAAGACATTCCAACGCTAGCGCGTATTGCTCATGAACACGACATCATCGTGATGCTCGATAACACATGGGCTGCTGGTGTGAACTTCTCACCGTTTGATTTTGGCGTTGATATCTCGATTCAAGCTGCGACCAAATACATTGTTGGTCACTCTGATGTGATGTTGGGTACGGCTGTTGCCAACGAGAAGTGTTGGGATCAACTAAGAGAACAGAGCTATTTGATGGGGCAATGTGTATCACCAGATGACGCTTACCTTGCCCTTCGTGGTATTCGTACTCTTGACGTTCGACTACGCCAACATGCAGAAAGCAGTTTGAAAGTCGCAAAATGGTTGGAGACTCGACCTGAGGTTGATCATGTTCGTCACCCTGCCCTTGAGTCTTGCCCAGGCCATGAATTCTTCAAACGAGATTTCACTGGCGGTAATGGTTTGTTCTCTTTCGTGCTGAAGAACTCAAATACAAAAGCAACCACAGCGCTGCTTGATGGTATGACGCACTTTAGTATGGGTTACTCATGGGGTGGCTTTGAAAGCTTAATTCTAGCGAACGAACCGAACAGCTTCGATAGCCTAAGAACAGTAGCGAACCCTAACTTCACAGGAACCTTGGTACGTGTTCATATCGGCTTAGAAGATGTCGATGACCTGATTGCAGACCTAGAAGCAGGATTGGAGCGTTACAACGCGCTCGTTTAATTTAAAGCGTTAGTAGACTCAGACCAAAAAGGCAGGATATTCCTGCCTTTTTTAGATTAGCGCATTAGACACGTCGCTTTAAAAAGCTACTGAACGTCAAAGCACGCCCAATTGAAAATTTCAGAGCGGTGTTCATTGAACAAATACAAAGACTGATCCTTGACTGCAATAGCGTAATCAATCGTCACCCCTTTATACTCACTATATTCATTGTTAATAATTGGATCATGGAAAGGGGTCGCCGTTCTCACATCTATAATGCTCATCGACAAATTATTCCCATCAAGCTCATAGTGCCCGAAATACAGATTTTCCATAGTACTCTCCTTACCGTCTTGCTCTGTAATCGTCACAAACTCTCTCATGCTAAAGGTATGGTCAGATTGAAAAGTAAGGCTTATACGTTCATAAAGCGATTGATATGGTTGGAATGCCTGAGATAAAAAATCAGTTTTAATCGTTTTGCAATGCCATCGAGTGCCCGCTAATACGTTCTGTTCTGGCAAAAAACTTGCAGCAGCAATTACCACTAAAATGAGTAAACCAATTAGTCGCAAAAGTAACTCCTCTTCTTCATATACTGAGCAAAGGAATCAAAAGACGACTCTACATTGAAAACCGAAGCACTATAATTCAGAGCCTCACCATCTTTCCTTTGAATCAACATGTATAACGCGTCATCTTCGGGTTGGTCGACTGATGGGTAAATACGGACAAAGACATCAACGTTACAGTGGCTAGGTATCACCGCTGTAAGCTTTTGAGTGACCGCAGGCAACGAATAGGAGTCATTATGAGCAATATGGAAGAAGTAGTGGTTGGTATTGTCGGTGTAATTGTCACGATATTCCGCTTTATCAATAAAATAAGGCAGGGGCGTATAGTAGGTTTGGAAAAGGTTGAACGCCGTTACTGCGACACAAACCAAAGCGAGTAAATAACCGGCTTTAGCGAGGTGTCTATTAGACACAACATTTGCCTGTTCTTGCTTAACTCCACTCTGATCTAGGTGTGACTCACTAGGTAGCTCGGAAGAAACAACTTTCGCAGAATCTGTATCAATCAAGACTTCATTTATCGTTAACGGGTCTTGGGATATTTCTTGGGACATTCCTTGGGACAAAGGTACGTTTTGCTTCAACGTAGAATCGGCAAGCGAGACACCGATTTCGCAGACTTCTTTACTCGCTTGAGAAGGCACCTCTTCAGTTACTGTGGACCGGTTCAACTCGTCGATTTCAAGAGAATACCCTGTCTTACTAACGGTACGAATCGTCGCGCAACCACAAGTTACCCTAGACAATGTTTTTCGAATCTTTGAGATAACGTTAGTCAGAGCTTGCTCTGAGACAATCACATTGCCCCAGCACCTATCAAATATCAGGCCTCGTTCAATGCACTCACCAGCATTTTCAAGCAAGAATAGAAACACCTTACCTTCTAACGGCGCGATAGTTTCTACGTGGCCATCTTCACGCACAAACTGCCTAAGCAAGGGATCATAACGAGCATCACATATTTGGTAGATTTGTTGTTTCACTATCGTCTTCTAGGTTTGAATTCGGTCGCATATGATATTGAATAGTTTACAAATGACCAGTAAATTTTCCAATTCTCACGCAATTATTTCGCGACGAGAAATAACACTTTTATTTGTGTGGACAACCTTCTAAATGATCATTAACCATACCTGTCGCTTGCATAAGCGCGTAACAGATTGTTTCCCCTACAAACTTAAAGCCTCTCTTCTTCAAAAACTTACTCATCGCTTTAGATTGCTCGGTAGAAGCGGGAACTTGAGACATCTCAGTCCAGTTGTTTTCTATCACCTTGTTATCGACAAATTGCCATAAGGCGTTAGAAAGAGAGCCGAACTCTTTCTGTAATTCAAGCGTTGCTCGCGCATTACCGTATACAGAGGCGATCTTGCCTTTATGCTTAACCACATCGAAGTTTTCAATGATATGAGGCACGTTGTCTTCGTTCATCGCTGCAAGCTTGTTGAGATCATAGTTATCAAACGCAGCACGATAGCCTTCGCGCTTTTTAAGGATCGTAATCCAACTCAGACCCGCCTGAGCGCCTTCTAAAGTAATAAACTCAAACAGAACTTGGTCATCATAAACAGGCACGCCCCACTCTGCATCGTGATACTCCCTTTCAAGCTCATGTTTAAGCGCCCATGCACACGTTCTATCCACTGTATTCGCTTCCATTTCGATAGTCTCTTTTAGTAATCGTACATAAAAATAATGCCCCAATTAGGGGCATTATTTCAAAGGTTAGTTGACGTTAAGCCACTTCAATTTTATGGAATAAACGATACAGCACAGGTACTACGATTAGCGTGAGTACAGTCGCAAAGCCTAAACCAAACATGATGGTTACTGCCATTGGTTTAAAGAAGATATCCGGTAGTAGAGGGATCATACCAAGAATGGTGGTGATCGCTGCCATACATACCGGACGAACACGACTCAGTGCCGCATCAACAACCGCTACATACGGGTCTTTACCTGATTTCATTTCAATCTCAATTTGGTCAAGTAATACGATACCGTTCTTAAGTAGCATCCCGGATAAACTCAAAAAGCCTAGCAATGCCATAAAGCCAAATGGTGTGTTCAAGGCTAATAAGCCTGTCGTTACCCCGATTAGCGCTAATGGAACCGTTAGCCAAACAATCAGCGGCTCTTTGACCGAGTTGAATAAGAACACGGTAATCAAGAACATGAACAGGTAACCCATCGGCATAGTGGTAAACAGAGACGCTTGTGCATCAGCAGATGACTCATATTCACCACCCCACTCCAACGAATAACCCGGTGGCATCTCAATCGCTTCAATTTGTGGCTGCAAGCGTTTCTGTAACGTCGAAGCCGTTTCTTCACCCAATAGGTCGTTGTCGGCCATTACCGTCAGCATACGCTTACGGTTCTTACGGATAATAAGTGGATCTTCCCATTCCAATTCGTAGCCAAGCGTCACTTGCTGCAACGGAATATATTCGCTTAATGCCGGGCTCCAAATCTTCATACCTTCGATGTTGCGAATATCAACTCGCTCATCTTCAGGTAAACGAGCCACAATAGGCATCAGCGTAGTACCATCACGATACACACCAATCGACTTACCAGAGAAAGACATCGCTAGGAAATCATCAACGTCAGACTTGGTAATACCATAACGACGCGCTTGGCTTTCATTGAACTGAGGCTCTAATACCTTAGTTCTTTCACGCCAATCATGACGAACGTTAAACGCTCCGTCATCGGCACGCATGATGTCCATAACTTGAGCTGCGATTGAACGTAGCACGGTTGGATCTGAACCGACGATTCGAGCCTCAATTTTCGCACCGCCACCAGGGCCTAATTCAATTTGCTTAAGTTTGTAATCAATTTCTGGGAACTGACTGTCAACGTGTTCACGGAAGCGACGCATCAGCCCCTCAAGCACCTGGTAATCTTTCACACGAACCGTGATTTCGCCATACGCGCTATAACTCTTCTCGGGTGAGTAGGTCAACATGAAACGCTGCAGACCTTTACCGGCTGTGGTCGTGATATGTTCAACTTCACTTTGTTCCGACAACCAACTCTCAAGCACTCTCAACTTGGTATTAGTTGCTCGAATATCCGTACCTTCTGGCATCCAAACATCCACTTGGAACATTGGAGTAGTTGAAGATGGGAAGAATGCTTGTTTCACAAAGCCAAAACCGTACACACTCGCACCTAAACCAATCACCAGAACGATCATGGTTAGCCACGCGCGTTTCATACAGAACTCAAGGAAGTTTTTATAGATAACAAAAACCATCCCGTTGTATGGGTCTTTGCCTTCGTTATCGGGATCAACCTTCTGTCCTCTGAAGAAGATATCGGCAAAAAACGGCGTGATCGAGATAGCAGTAAACCAACTCAGCATCAATGAAATCAATAGTACCGTGAACAAGGTGCCACAGTATTCGCCCGTTGAATCTTCAGACAAACCAATTGGAGCAAACGCGGTGACTGCAATCACCGTTGCACCGAGCAGTGGCCATTTGGTTTGGGTCACGATATCAGTGGCGGCCTGCATCCGGGTTCGCCCCTTCTGCGTGCCGATCAATATCCCCTCCACCACCACAATGGCATTATCCACCAGCATCCCCAAGGCAATAACCAACGCGCCCAGTGAAATACGTTGAAGGTCGATTTTGAAGTACTGCATGAAAATAAAGGTGCCGAATACGGTCAATAGCAGTATCAAACCAATCAACAGACCCGATCGTACTCCCATGAAGAACAGTAACACCACGATTACGATCGCAACCGCCTGCCCTAAACTCACCACAAATCCGCTTACCGACTTGTTCACCTCTTTAGGTTGGTTATAAACCTCGGAGATGTCGATACCGACGGGTTGTTGATATTTAAGCTCGGCGAGTCTTCGATCAAAGTCTTCACCCACTGCGACCACGTTCACGCCTTGCGCAAAAGAGACACCCAGGTTAAGCGCGAGTTCGCCGTTATAACCAATGATGTTACTCGGTACCTCAACGTAACCACGAGTTACATTCGCCACATCTTTTAGATAGATAAGCCCTTGAGCGCCACCTTCCGTAAGAATCAAATCTCCAAGCTGTTCAACGTTCTGGAACTCACCCGTTGGATGGATTCGAATATATTCATCACCAATCCTTACCGCTCCTGCACTTGATACAATATTTTGAGTCGATAAAAGGTTAAATACCGTGCTTGGAGACAGACCCAGAGAGCTTATCCGTTTCATCGATATCTCAATGAACACTTGCTCTTGTTGTTGGCCGGAAACGGAGACTTTACTGACCCCATCAACCAACTCTAGCTCTCGCCTTAGGTAATCAATGTAATCCAGCAGCTCTTTGTAGCTATAGCCGTCCCCCGTCACCGCCAGCAAAATCCCGTAAACGTCACCGAAGTCATCGATGACTTGAGGATCATTGACGCCGGGTGGCAGTTCAACCTTGAGATCATTCACTTTTCGGCGAAGTTCATCCCATATTTGCGGAAGATCATCTGGGCCGTAGTTGTTCTTCATCGTCACCGTTACCTGTGATAGGCCGCGGCTAGAGATAGAGTTCACTTCGTCCACATAGGTAAGTTGTTGAATCGCTTTTTCTAATGGGTAAGTAACTTCTTCTTCAACTTGTTGAGGTGTGGCCCCTGGGTAAGAGGTCACAACCATCGCATCTTTGATAGTAAAGGCAGGATCTTCTAAACGACCCAAGCCGAAAAAGGCAGAGACACCACCAATAAGAAAGATCAGAGATAGCATCCAGCTAATGACTTTGTTACGTATAAAGTAAGAAGCAACACCTGTGATCTGATCATCACCCTGTTGATCGTCATTTTGGGGCTTGTTATTTACTTCACTCATTGTTCGTCTCCTGAGACAATACTTCCACTGTCATCCCATCTCGCAATCGCGATACGCCTGCAACAACGACATGCTGCCCCATTTCTAATCCTTTCATGATCTGCAATGTTTTCTGATTGGCTTTTCCTATTACGACTTGCTGTTTTGAGACGGTACTGTCGTCATTAAGCACCCATACATAAGAGTTCTGGCGCGTTAAATCATCGCCATCCGCATTAAACACAGCTTCGATTGGGATAAGTACCCCAGCTTTTAACTCCAAGCCGATATCTCGCCCATTTGACGTCACCTCAACGGCCATACCATCCAGAATCAAATCATCTTCCGGCATAGGTAGAGCAAGCGTCACCGTGAACGTGCCCGTGCTTGGGTCAGGTTCAGTGGTAAACTCCTTAATAGCCGCCGTGTATTCATTGCCACTGGGCACTCTTACCACAGCCTCAACATTCGATAACAGCTGTTCGCTAGGCTGATTCACGTAAATCTGGTCAGGCAGTTGGATAACAACCTCAACATCTTCGACACTGTGAATGTTCACCACCTGCTGGCCTACCTGAATATTTTCATATTGATCGACACTGACACGAGAAATGATCCCATCAACAGGGGCACGAAGCTTAGTGAACGACAAGCGCAGTTTTGCGAGTTCCAGCTCGGCATAAGCGATCTGGCGTTGAGCAGCAATTTCATCAAACTGTGACTTCGCCAATAAACCTTTCTTCACTAGCGGACTTGAACGTCTGTATTGATTGTTAATTACCGTGTAACGCGCCTGAGCATTGTCGACATCCAGTTGATAATCGGTAGGGTCAAGCTCTGCAATGATGTCTCCTTGTGAAACACGCTCACCTTCTTTCACATCAAGCTTATTGATTTCACCAGCGACTCGAAAGCTGAGATGAGCCTTCTCGGCAGCGTTTGCAACCGCAGGGAAATAGAGTTTGTCGCTAAAGTCGATGACTGAAATCTCGATAGCTTTAACCAAGGGCGTGTTATTCACTTCTACAACTTGTTTATCTTCACAAGCCGTAAGTAAAGCCAAACACGACAGTCCAGCGGCCACTTTAAGTGTTTTCATGTTATAGCCCCCTTTCCTTGATCCACTCTCGAACTTTAACGCCCGGTTCAAGACCATTAACACCAGAAGTTACGATGCGGTCACCATCGTTCAACCCTGAAACAATATGGCGCTTTTCATCGATGATGATTGCGACATTTTCAACAATACCGTCGCTATTCACGCGCCACACAGAGACATCATCGCCATCAGTCATCATTGCTGATGTGGGAATTTTTGTGGCGGCCGCTAACGCTGAAACTAAATGAACTGTGCCTGACATACCCGGCAAAATACCAACATCGGTGGGTCTTTCCATTACCATGGTGACTTTGTACGACCCGGTTTTGGGATCCGCTTCAGTATCAACTTCTTGGAATGCTAAAGCGTAGGAGCTAGCAGGGAAAGCATCAAAAACCATGGTTGCATCCGTCTCAAACCCTGAAGAAAAGCGCGTGATAAGTTGGTCGGGTAATAAGAATACGACTTTGAGGATTTGATTCGTTTGAATATTCATCACGCCTTGTTTAGCAGCGATATATTCATGGTTTTCAGCAGGAATGATGGAGATAGTACCATCGTAAGGCGCAACCAAAGTGGTATAACGTAGATTGGCTTTTGCTTGGTTAAGCACCGCTTTAGCAGAATTATGATTAGCTTTCGCTTGGTCGAAGTCTTGCTCAGATACGACACGATCTTTGCGCAACTTAATGGAACGTTGGTATTGAACATCGGCAAGCTTAAAGTTGGCTCTCGCTTGCTTCTCTAACAACTGATATTCGTCAGGATTAAGCGTTGCAAGCCCATCACCTTTGGTAACCTGTTGACCAGACGTGACATCGATAGTCTGAAGTAACCCTGGAACACGAAATGCCAGTACTGCTTTGTCACCAGCTTCTGTGGTGGCTGGAAAGCTACGTTCAAAGGCATTACTACCGACGGAGACAGTGAAGAGTTTGGCGGGTCTAGAATCAGGTTCAGGTACGGGAGGAAGCTCCTTAC
Source organism: Vibrio sp. SG41-7 (assembly GCF_014164465.1). NCBI lineage: Bacteria > Pseudomonadati > Pseudomonadota > Gammaproteobacteria > Vibrionales > Vibrionaceae > Vibrio > Vibrio sp. SG41-7. Next base: position 45,645 of record NZ_JACJFF010000006.1, read on the forward strand.
CACACCCAGACAACCCAGCTAAGGCTGTCAATAGGACAACGGAGGCTCTATACATTAGTGATCATCCATAACTATAAATATTTTTATAACATAGATTAATCACATGTAACTTACCAGTTATCGTAAGATTTATTTAGACAAAATTATTAAAAAAAATAACGGCTTGGAATAAATTTTCCTAAACCGTTATCTAATATTTTTCAGGTTTACCACTACATGTTCTTAAATGCGCGGTCGACTTTGAAAGTATCCGAAGTCACATAAGCTTCCATATTGCGGACACTGGTCTCTAATTTCTGGAAATCACCCTCTAAAGTGCCCAGTAACGACTCTGCCGTTTGCCCTTTTTCCCAAGGTTTTTGCTTAAGCGTGTGCTCTTGTTTGGCCTTCATCTGATCGACATACTGAGGCGGTTGTTTTTCAAGCATAAATGTCAAAGCTACATACGCTAATAACACCAAAAAGCTACCACCAAGCAGTGCCGCTGAGATAACCAAGATACGAACCAACCACACTTCAAGGCCAAAGTAGTTCGCTAACCCTGCGCAGACGCCAGACAGCTTACCGTTAATGGGATCGCGATACAGTTCTCTACTCATAGTTTCGTCTCCAGTTAGGTGACTCCGCATCCAGTATTTTTTCTAGTGTTTTCACTCTGTCTTGCATCGATTCGGCTTGCGCAGAAAGCTTGTGCAAACGCTGAAGATCCGTTTCTGAAAGACCATTACTGGATTTCTTCTTACTGCGGTAATGTAAGAACAACCATAGCGGTGCCACGAAGATTAAAAAGACAATCAATGGGCCTGCAATTAGAAATGTTGACATAGACAACTCCTAAATTATTTATCGCGATTTTCAACTTGTTGCTTCAGTTTCGCCAGCTCTTTTTCAATTTCATCTTGAGCTTGTAACTCTGCAAACTCTTGGTCTAAAGATTTTGCGTTACCTGTTTTCGCGTAAACGTCCGCTTCGGCTTCTAATTCATCCACTTTACGCGAGAATTGTTCAAACTTCGCCATTGCTTCGTTGGTTTTGCTTGAATGCAGATGTTTTTGAACATCACGACGATTGCTTGCCGCATTATTACGAATCATCAATGCTTGCTGCTTTGCGCGAGTTTCTACGATTTTAGTTTCGAGCTTACCAATTTCACTGGTCAGTTTTTCGATGGTTTCGTGAACCAAGGTTTGCTCTGTGTGAAGGCTTTTGATGATGTCTTCAAGTTTTTGCTTTTCGATTAGCGCCGCTCTAGCTAAATCTTCACGTTGTTTAGTTAGTGCTAGTGTCGCTTTATTTTGCCAATCTAGAATCTGAGTTTCGATAGCTTCAACTTTACGCGCTAACTCTTTTTTATCTGCGATAGCTTTAGCGGAGTTAGTGCGAACCTCAACCAGCGTATCTTCCATTTCTTGGATAATCAGGCGAATCATCTTTTCAGGATCTTCAGCCTTGTCTAAAAGTGCACTGATGTTCGAATTTACAATGTCTGCAAAGCGAGAAAAAATACCCATGAGGAACTCCTTAATTACAATGATGGCAAATGTGCTTTAAAGCGTTATTCGATTTCTCAATCCACTTGCTCAAAAATTTACGTTTGTTGTTAAACCTACCATAAGTAATCCAAGTAGCGTGCCAACTTTTAAGCCATTTATTATCAGACACTTACAATAAAATGGTGATTAACCCGAACCATGCTATGATGAATTTAGCCAAGTATTGGTATTTTTCACCACTACGACTCTTATACTTAAGCTATTTACATGATGTGATTTAAATAAAGCCCTCTAAATCACATCCATCGGCGCTCAAATCACACAAGGACCCGCTATGCAGCAGAACCTCATTGGTGAATCACCCAGTTTTCTCTCCGTTTTAGATAAAGTGTCTCAACTCGCACCAATTGAAAGACCGATCCTGATCATTGGAGAGCGTGGTACGGGTAAAGAGCTCATAGCTCAAAGGCTGCATTACCTTTCAAGGCGATGGGATCAGCCGTTGATCTCACTTAATTGCTCAACGCTCAGTGAAGGTTTGATTGATTCAGAACTGTTTGGTCACGAGTCGGGGTCGTTTACGGGTTCGAAAGGTCGTCATCAAGGTCGTTTTGAAAGAGCAGAAGGAGGAACGCTGTTTCTGGATGAGCTGGCGACCACTCCCCTTGCGGTTCAAGAGAAGCTATTGCGCGTTATTGAATACGGGCAATATGAACGTGTCGGCGGACAAAAAGCTTTAAGTGCCAACGTAAGACTGGTTTGCGCGACCAACGCTGACTTGCCAGACATGGCATTAAGGGGCGAATTCAGAGCCGACTTATTGGACAGGCTCGCGTTTGACGTGATTACTATCCCCCCTCTTCGAGAGCGAAAAGAAGACATCACGCTGCTGGCAGAATACTACGCCATTAAGATGTGCCGTGAATTAGAATTGGAGTTGTTTGTTGGCTTTGCTCCGTCTGCCGTAGAGGCGCTGCTGGATTATTCATGGCCAGGGAATGTGCGAGAACTCAAGAACGTTATTGAGCGCGCAGTCTACCAGCATGGTAAAGACCCATATCCTATTGAATCTTTGGTGTTTAACCCATTCAAACCCGCATGGAAAATAGATCAAGATTCCACGCATGAAATTGGCAATGCGCGGTCCAACAGCCATACTTCATCAGAGAGCTCGTTTTCTTTGCCACTTGATTACAAAGTATGGCAAGAACAACAAGACATCAAGCTGCTCAATCAAGCCCTAAAGCAAAGCAAGTATAACCAGAAACAAGCAGCAGAATTACTTGGATTAACCTACAACCAATTACGTGGAATGGTGAGGAAGTACGCGATTGTCGGACAAGCTAACGATAAATAGCTGTCAGCACTTGATTATTATTTGGAGCCGAATAAATAAAATGTTAAATTATCCGGATCTTGAGGCTCCTCTAACGCCTCGTTTCGAAAAGTATTTCTTTTTATGAAAGCACTAATAAGACTATCACTGAGCATCTGCACGCTGAGCTTTTTAGCTGGATGTGGTGAGAGTGTGAATCACGAGCAAATCCGTGAAAAAGGCTTCATTTATTGCGGCCAAGGTAATCCTAGTACTTTCAACCCACAACTGGTTGATAGTGGCATTACCTCAGAATCGCTGAGCCCTCAAATTTTCGATACACTGCTCACTCTTGATCCAATGACTTATCGACCAAAACAGAATTTGGCAACAAGCTGGTCTGTCGATAAATCGGGTACAGAGTACACGTTCAAACTGCGCCCTAATGTTGCGTTTCAAACCACAGACTGGTTTACCCCAACTCGCAGTATGAATGCACAAGATGTGGTCTTTAGTTTTGAGCGAATCATTGACAGTTCAAACCCATTTCATTATGTAGGCGGCGGCCTATACCCATGGTTTGCTGGTATCGACTTCCAAAACCTGATCGTCGATATCACTGCGGTTGATGACCTGACGGTGAAATTCCAATTAAGTCGCCCAGACAATTCATTCCTCAACAATATCGCCACCAGCTATGCGGTGATTCACTCTAAAGAATATGCCAATAAACTCATTTCTGCCGATGAAAAGAATGAAATAGACTCCAAGCCCGTTGGCACAGGTCCTTTCTACTTGGATGAATACCAAATCAATGATCTAGTTCGCTTGAAAAAGAACAGGCACTATTGGAAGGGTGACGTAGAAATGGACCAAGTTGTGTTTGATACTTCACAACGTGGGACAGGGACTCTTGCCAAGCTACTTCGTAGTGAGTGTGATGTATTGAACTCACCGATTTCTAGTCAGATTCCTATTATTCAAGCTCATGAAGAGTTGAAGATTTCCGCCACGCCTGCGGTTAATGTCTCTTTCATCGCACTGAACACCGAGCACCCTGCACTGCGAGACTCACGAGTGCGCAAAGCGCTGAACTTGGCTATCAATCGTCAGAACATTCTTGATTCTGTTTATTACGGTACGGGCACGAAAGCCTACACTCTCTTGCCACCGACCTCTTGGGCTTACCAAAAAGACAGCGTTCAAGTTCGCTATGACCGCAACTACGCAGTTGCGCTTCTTAAAGAAGCCGGGGTAGAACCTGGGCTAGAGCTTTCAATGTGGGTGCCATTAGAGCCAAGAGCTTACAACCCAAGCCCAAGGAAAACGGCAGAATTAATCCAAGCAAATTTAGCTGATATTGGTATCGAACTTAAGCTCTATACTGACGACCGATTTGATCGTACGCAGCTGTCATCAATTTCCTCAACAGACTTGTTGCTCACAGGTTGGATCGGCAATACGGGCGACCCAGACAATTTCTTACGTCCGCTTCTTTCATGTAGCTCAGAGCGCGCAGGATTAAACGTCTCTATGTGGTGTAATTCAGACTTTGATTTCCTTCTCGACTTAGCATTAGAGATCAATCAACAAAGGCACCGTGTGAACTTGTATCGACAAGCCCAAAACATTCTCAATGAAGAAGTTCCTGTGATTCCTCTTGCTCATGGCGTGCAATTCCGCGTGCACGATCGTTCGCTAAGTGGCTTTAAGCAGAGCCCGTTCAATGCTCAACCTTTTGATCAAGTCAGAAGAGAGGTGCAGTGATGTTTTGGTATACATTAAGACGTGTAAACTTATTCATTATCACACTGGGGATCCTAACGTTAGTGGGGTTCGCTCTGCTTCGACTAGACCAAACCTCACCTTGGGCGATTCAAGACTTCTGGCCCGGTTGGCTTAGTTACATCACAGAATTATCGACACTGAACTTTGGCTTGAGCAAGCACGGAGCGCCTATCATCGATGAGCTTGTCGTGGTATTCCCTGCAACGTTAGAACTGTGTTTCTTTGCTTTTGTGCTTGCGCTGTTTATCGGCATCCCTTTCGGCACTATTGCTGGCATGAGACAGGGCAAGTTTGTCGATACCACTATATCGTTTACTTCAATGGCCGGTTACTCTGCACCTATATTTTGGGTCGCACTACTGATGATCATGGTGTTTTCGTTGCACTTTGAGATGTTCCCAGTTGGTGGGCGATACGACCTGCTTTACGAAATCGAACACGTCACTGGCTTCGCTATAATTGATGCCTTTTTTGCTGAAGGTCGTTATCGAGCACACGCACTGCAAAGTGTTATCGAACATATGGCGTTACCTTGTCTTGTATTGGCACTCGCCCCAACGACTCAGGTAATTCGACTGATGAGAGCGTCAGTGGCTGAAGTGATGACTCAAAACTACATCCGCGCCGCACGAATTAAAGGTCTTTCAACAAGAGAGATCGTCACGCAGCACGTGTTAAGAAATGCGATACCACCGATTATTCCTAAGGTCGGCGTTCAACTATCAAGTATGTTAACGCTCGCTATTATTACCGAGTCTATCTTTAACTGGCCGGGTATTGGCCGCTGGTTATTGGATGCTTTATCTAATCAAGATTACGTTTCAATTCAAGCTGGCGTAATAGTGGTAGCAACCTTGGTTTTGACCGCCAACATTCTGTCCGATCTATTGGGCGCGATGGTCAATCCACTGGTAAGGAAGGAATGGTATGCTAACAAATAACGTCTACCAAGAAGAGCAGATTCCAACCCAGTTCGAGCGTTTCTGGCGCAGCTTCCGTGGCAATAATCTCGCTATGTTTGGACTGTGGTGTTTGGCCTTAATCATTCTAATCACCGTCACTTCACCATGGCTAGCTCCGCATGATGCTCAAGAACAAACGGGACATCTGTTAACCCCACCCTCTTGGGATCCCTCAGGAACTGTTGAGTATTTCTTAGGTACCGATGACTTAGGCCGAGATATTCTTTCTCGTCTGATTATCGGCTCTCAGCTGACGTTTGGTGCCGCGGTTGTGATTACCTTTATCGCAGCAGTCATTGGTTGCCTGATTGGCGTACTTGCGGGGATGACTCGTGGATTACTATCAAGCACGCTAAACCACCTGCTTGATACCGTTATGTCAATTCCGTCTCTGTTGCTGGCCATTATCTTCGTGGCGTTTCTTGGGTTTGGCGAGTTTAATATCTTGCTTGCCTTATGTTTAGCATTGATTCCACGCTTTATTCGTTCGGTATACATTGCCGTGCACGCTGAGGTAGAAAAAGACTATATTTTGGCTTCTCGCCTCGATGGTGCGAACGACTTCTACCTGTTATGGAATTCAATACTTCCTAATATTCTTACCGTGGTGGCACTTGAAATTACACTGGCATTGTCAGTCGCCATTCTTGATATCACGGCTTTGGGTTTCTTAGGGCTTGGCGCTCAAGCACCAAGTACCGAATGGGGCTCAATCTTGGGTGACTCTGTAGAGCTGATTTACCTTGCGCCATGGACAGTAACCCTACCCGGTTTAGCCATTATGTTTACAGTGATCGTGATTAACCTCGTCGGTGAAGGTGTTCGCCAAGCGCTAAATGCAGGAATCGAATAATGCCTTTACTTGATATTCGACATCTAACCATCGAGATTGAGACCCCTCAAGGGATGGTTAAAGCCGTTGATAGAATGAGTCTTACCCTCAATGAAGGGGAAATTCGCGGCTTAGTAGGTGAATCAGGCTCAGGCAAGAGCTTGGTTGCAAAAGCGATCGTTGGGGTTTGTAAAGAAAACTGGAAAGTATCTGCCGACCGAATGCGCCTTGGCAATATCGACCTCCTGCAACTGACACCCAAAGAACGACGCCGAGTTATTGCTCGTGATATCGCGATGATCTTTCAAGAGCCATCCTCCTGTCTTGATCCATCTGAAAAAGTGGGCCATCAACTGATTGAAGCGATTCCTTCCTATTCGTTTGAAGGTCGGTGGTGGCAGAGATTCAAATGGCGTAAGAAGCAGGCCATCGCTCTACTGCACAAAGTCGGTATTAAAGATCACTCTCGTCTTATGGACAGTTACTCTTATGAGTTGACCGATGGTGAGTGTCAAAAAGTCATGATCGCCATGGCTATCGCAGCCAAACCAAAAGTCTTGATCGCTGATGAACCAACCAACGATCTAGATCCGATCACACAGTCTCAAATATTGCGTCTGTTGAGTCGTATGAATCAGATCAATAACACGACCATCGTGCTGATCGGCCATGACTTAACCACCATTACCCAATGGGCAACTCGCATTACCGTTATGTACTGTGGTCAGTCTGTGGAATCAGCGGATACGCAGAAGCTGTTAGATGCACCGAAACACCCATATACCGTCGCGCTACTGAAAGCGATGCCTGACTTTAACGACTGGATTCCTCATAAAGAGAAGCTACAGTCTTTGCCAGGTTCAATCCCTCCGTTGCAGCACCTTCCTATTGGTTGTCGACTAGGACCACGTTGCCCGTATGCGCAAAGGCAATGTGTTGAGATTCCTTATACCAAACGAATCAAAAACCATAAGTTCAATTGTCACTTCCCTCTTAATATGGAGAAGAAAAAGAAATCATGAGTGCATTATTAGAAGTCATTGATTTATCTAAAGACTTTACGACTCGCTCTGGTCTTTTCCGTAAAAAGATTCATCAGGCAGTGAAACCAGTAAGCTTTTCGCTTGAGGCGGGACAGACGATTGGTTTTATCGGTCAGAATGGTTCAGGAAAGTCGACATTAGCAAGAATGCTAGCAGGCATGGTAGAGCCAACTGCAGGCGAGATTCGTGTGAACGGTGAAAGGCTAGAGCACAAGGACTACTCGACTCGCTGTAAGCTGATTCGAATGATCTTCCAAGATCCGAACACCTCGCTTAACCCGCGCATTCAGATTGGTCGAATTCTTGAAGGTCCATTAAAGCGAAACACCAATATGCCACCAGAAGCCCGTATGCGTCGTGTGAAAGACACCCTATTACGTGTGGGTCTTCTACCGGAACATGCTTACTTCTACCCGCAGATGCTGGCTGCAGGCCAAAAACAAAGGGTTTGTTTGGCTCGTGCGTTAATCCTTCAACCATCAATCATTGTGGCAGACGAAGCGTTGAATGGTTTAGACATGGCAATGCGCTCTCAAATCATCAATTTGTTCTTAGAGTTACAAGAAGAGATGGGCGTATCGTTCGTTTATGTATCTCAACACCTCGGCATTGTTAAGCACATTACCGACAAGATCATTGTCATGCACGAAGGCAATGTGGTTGAGAGTGGGGAAACGGATCAAGTGCTAACCAATCCAACTCACCAAATCACCCAAAGATTGGTTGAGAGCCATTTCTCCAAAGCGCCGAACCACTAACCTCGAATCACGCTACGTTCAACAAAGGGGAAAGGTATGTTTTTAAGAGCTTCAATGCTTCCCCTTTTGTTGGCGCTGTTTTCCTTTAACGCAGCAAGCACACCCCTCACCTGGCTAGATAGAAGCTTCGTCGAAACCGCCTTTTATAACGTCGCACTTCAACACGAATATTCCCAAGGCAACAAGCCACTCGCTAAATGGAAAAAACCGATCAATATTTGGATCGATCATCGAGTGGGTGATGAAGAACTGCATCAAGAGCTCACAGAGCTTCATATCCGACACTTATCCGAAGTCACTCAGCACCCGATAACAATCGTCAACAAAGAGTCTGAAGCGAACGTAAAATGGATATACACGAGGCAAAGTCAGTGGGTATCTGAGGCGAAATCAGTACTCAAACTCAAATCAACTGAGCATTTAAACAACGCTATTTGCACGGCGGGTTATCGAACAAATTCTAAAGGTGAGATTGTTTACGCTGGGATTGTTATTCCCGTTGATCAAGCAAGATCGCGAGGTAAGCTCGTCGCCTGTATCGTGGAAGAAATCACACAGGTTTTAGGCCTGCCGAATGATTCAGATAAAGCCTACCCTTCTATTTTTAATGACCATACGCCAGAAGACTTATTGTCACCCTTAGATGTAGTGCTACTAAAGCTACTGTATGAGCCGGAATTGAAAGCTGGAATGACAAAATCTGAAGTAAAACCTATTGTTCGAAAGATACTAAAGCAATACAGCGAAACTGGCGTGCTCCAACAAGCTTCAAAAGCCGCGCAGCAAGCACCGTTGTATCAGTTAATTGGGTACTAATGGAATAACTGGCTACGAACAAAAATATTGAATACTAACGGAATGATCGAGTACTAACGGAATAACTAACCACGAACAGGAATATTGAGGGCTAACGGAAGAATCGAGTACTACCAGAAATAGACAGGGACGTTACTTTGTTTGTCTGAACAGCTTAGATGAGAAAATAGAATGATAGCGCTGCCTAAGAAAAGGCAACGCTGACTTACCATGTAACGATGTAACCATGTTACGAAAGCACTAGCGCTTAGCAGCCTGCTTTTTCAATTCGAAGTCGAATTCGTCAGGGAACAAGATAACGCCTTCTTCTTGCTCGTTCGGGAATACCACAACGGCAAGTTCATCGTCTTCTAGACCGTTTGTCCAGCGACTGTGCCACTTATTCAAAGAGATAGACTCAGCTTTACACTCAGACCAATCACCCGTTGCCCACGATTCTGCGAACTCTTGGTTTGGCCATACTGGAACACAATCTTCGTCTTCGGTGTTCAGCATCACACAACCTTGCTCATCGGTTAAGATCCATACTTCACGGTTTGCTACGATTTCTTTCACACAGTATTTCAGGCGTTGCTCACCCGTATACTTATTAATTTCAGCGATTTTTTTATCGTCTAGCTGTGTAGTCATCTTAATTTCCTACGTTAGTCAGTAACTTTGTTCATTTTATGCTGAGTAGCATTAACTTCAAATATTTCTATTGAGAAGAAAGTCTACTTCAAAGAAAAACGCCTGCTAAATTAGCAGGCGTTTATAATTAAGCGACTTGGTTAAACAAGCTCGCCTTGAAGCCAAGGCCAACCTTGCTTCTTACGGCTCAATGTATTTTCCATCATCAATACACCGTCTTTCTCGAATTTAACCAGCTTATCAGCCCACTCACCTTTGTATAGAAGACGAGTTTGAGCTGTAGTGATATCTGTCAGCATTACTGCAGCGAACGCTAGACCATCTTTCTCACAACGCGCTTCAAGATCAGCTTCTAGCGCTTCGATCATGCCGTCTACTTGCTCAAGAGTAGCAAGCTCAACTTGACCAACAACAACATCGCGACCGTTGAATGGGTAGCCTTTAAGGTCTTTTTCTACTAACTGTGCAGCAGATAGGCCTTCGATGTTTGTTTTAGCAATTAGAAGTGCTTTGATGAAAGCATCAACATCTGTTACACCAGCGATTTCAGCAAGCTCAGCAACAGCGTCTTTGTCTTTTTGAGTACATGTTGGAGAAGCAAAACCAACCGTGTCTGAAAGAATTGCAGACATCATCAGTTTAGCGATCTGTTGAGAGATAGCGTGACCTTCAATCTTGAACATGTTGAAAAGTACAGTGTTTGTACAACCAACAGGCCAGATCCAAGCTTCCATAGGGTTAACTGTCATCACGTCACCTAGACGGTGGTGATCGACAATGCCTACGATCTCTGCTTCAGCAACATCGTCTGGTGCTTGTGCTAGATCTGAGTAGTCTACTAGCCAGATTTTCTCACCAGCAACAGAAGTACGAAGCTCTGGCTTTTCAGCACCAGCGACTTCAAGAATGTGTTGAGTTTCGCGGTTGATCTCGCCTTGGCGAATTGGTGTCGCTTCCTCGCCACGAGCTTTAAGAAGCTCCGTTGCAACTAACGCACTACAAATACTGTCACTATCAGGGTTTTTGTGACCAACAACTAAAATCATGTTTCTTCCTATTACACTAACAATTATGACTCTACCTTTAGAGCCTCTCTTTATTAGCCATACTTTACCTCATTTTTTTAGATTGGTCATGTTTCCTAGGTTTAGCCAATGGTAACAATAGATAAAAAAACAACAAATGCAATTGATAATTATTATCATTCGTATATATTTATCTTAAGCCACTAATTTTGAGTAACACCTATGGATCGACTAATCTCTTTTTTGCCAAGCAGTAGCACCGCGAAAACAACTCAGTTTTCATTGTCTTTTAAGCGCTTGCTATTGCCGATTTCACTTGCAGCATTGGTTGCAGCCCCTGCTACACGAGAGCTGACGGTAACGACCTTGTCAGACGCATTCTGGGCAGTATCTTGTTATGTCGCTTTAACGTTAGCCATTTACCACTGGTTAAGCTTGTACATCAACAAAGACAACGTCTTCAATAAGCTCGTGCATCAGTCTCGGTCTAACCAAGTGGTGTTTGCTGCGCTGATGGGGGCATTGCCTGGTTGTGGTGGTGCGATAGTCGTTACCACGCAATTTATTTCCGGGAAGCTGGGATTTGGAGCCGTCGTTGCAGTACTGGTCTCCACAATGGGTGACGCAGCCTTCTTGTTGATTGCGAGCGAACCTAAAACAGGCTTAGCCATGATGGCAATGGGCGTCATTGTCGGCACAGCGTCAGGTCGCATCATCAACCTATTTCACGCTGATGACTTCTTACGTCCGAAACAGTCAGAGAAAAATGAAGCAGCGCGTAGCTGTTCATCACAATCTCAAGAGGAAGACAAAGAAGCCGTTTCTAAAAAGGCGATTAACCTACAGGGCTACTTATGGTCTGTACTTATTATTCCCGGTGCTGCGGTAGCTCTACTTGGCTCTTTTCAAGTCGACGTAAACGAGTTGCTTGCGTTACCTGAAATGTCGATGGAATGGACAGGCACTATCTTGCTGATCAGTTCGATGTTTCTATGGAGACTGACTCGTGAAATTGAAGATTATAAATCAGCCGTGAGTGAGGACGAAAAATGTGTAGGCTCTCACCCATTACAAAAAACAGCTCAAGATACTAACTTCGTGACAGCGTGGGTTGTGGTGGCTTTTCTGTTCTTTGAATTTGGTTCTGTGATAGCAAATGTGGATTTTGCGACGCTATTCTCAAGTTGGGGCATCATGCTCCCCCTGGCGGGAGTGTTGATGGGCTTGCTACCGGGGTGTGGTCCGCAATTGCTGGTCACTAGCCTATACCTTTCTGGTGCACTGCCACTGTCAGCTCAGGTAGGTAACGCAATTTCTAATGACGGTGATGCGCTATTCCCCGCGATTGCGATGGCACCGAAAGCGGCTCTTGTCGCGACCTTATATTCCAGTGTGCCCGCTTTGATTTGTGCATACGGTTACTGGTTTATGTTCGAACTTTAGGCTTACGTTCGAAGCTTAGGTTTATAATTGAAGCTTAGGTTTACAATTGAAGCTTAAGTTTATATCCGAGGCTTAAGCTTTTATTCAAGGCTCAGGTTTATCTTCAAGGTTTTAGCTTTACTCCAAAGGTTTCTATTAGGTCGGTACTTTGTATCGACCTTTTTGTTTCCATCTGCCTAAGCCCTTACAACAGGTTCTTTGTGCATTCCCTTCCGGCTTCATGCTAATACTTTATGTTTCTACAGCCTACCTCAAACAGCACGTTACAGCTGGTCTCAAAAACGCCCCTCTGGCGCTGTTACAATGCTTAGTTAGAAATCCCAACACGTACACTAGAAAAACAAAAAGCCCCTGTAAGAGTACTTACAGGGGCTTTAATTCAAGCTTTAGTCTTGGTTCTTAAGTACAAGACTTAAGAAACTTCGATTGGACCACCGAATGAAGTTACTGGAGGCAGTTTGCCTTGGAACTTCTCGAAGTTAACCAAACATGTGTTTGCTGACGTTGCTTGAGCAAGTTCAGACGTACCGATGTCTTGAGTTAGTGTGTTTGGATCGCCGTATGTATCTAGCGCGCCCACTTTCTCGTTGATCGGGCCGTACCAAGCACCTTCTTCGATACGAACAACACCAGGAGCATAGCTATCCATTAGAACAGCACCTGCTAGTAGTTGACCACGGTCATTGAACACACGTACTACATCGCCGTCTTTGATGCCTTTCTTCTTAGCATCCGTCGGGTTGATGTAGATTGGCTCACGGCCTTGTACCGCGTAAGTCGCACGCCACTCTTCAGATTCACACATCTGAGAGTGAAGACGCTTGTCCGGGTGACAAGATTGTAGCCAGTACGGGTGTTTGTCAGAGCCTGGACCACCGTGTGAACGTTCAGATTTCTCGAACCACATTGGGTGTTCTTGACAGTGCTCGTAACCCATATTGCCAACAGTACGGCTTGTGATTTCGATGAAACCAGAAGGCGTGCCTAGTGCGTTGATCTCTGGATCTTCACGGAATGAAGCGTGACGAGTCCATGGCTTACCTTTACCGAAGTCTAGGAAACCTTTCTCCCAGAACTCAGCAAACTCAGGCATTTCAATCGTGCCTTCATTCGAAGCGCGGCAGTCGTCATACAGAGATTTAACCCACTGCATTTCGTCCATACCACGCGTGTAATCGTCGTAGCGACCCCAACGCTTAGTCAGGCTAGACATGATCTCGAAGTCAGTCTTAGACTGGAACAGAGGATCCACTAGTTTGTGCATTGCGATCAAACCACGGCCAGAGTACGCACCGTAACCATCGATATCGTTACGTTCCCACTGAGTACAAGCTGGAAGAACAATATCAGAGTGACGACAAGTTGCAGTCCACGCGAAATCAACAGCCACTACAGTTTGCAGGCTCTTGAATGCTTTACGCATCTTGTTGCGATCTTGGTGGTGATGCCACGGGTTGTTACCACTGAAGACCATCATCTTAATGTCTGGTAGCGTTACAGTAGAACCGTTCGCTTTGATCTTCTTACCGGGTTCAAGCAGGCTATCTACCCAACGAGCAACTGGAATTACACGGCTGTAACCGTTGTAATCTGTATTGGTGTACTTAGGTGATTGCCCTTGGTCGATGTTCAGCGGGAAAGAACCCGGAGCAGCGAAGCCAGTCGAAGATACACCGATACCTGAGTAGTGGTGACCGTAAGAGATACCGCCGCCAGGTAGACCAATTTGGCCAACCATTGCTGCGATAACTGCACACATCCAGTAAGGCTGCTCACCGTGTTGTTGACGTTGAATACTCCAACCAACAAGAATCTGTGTACGGCCGTTAACCAACATCTCAGCGAAATCACGGATAGAGTCCGCGCTTGCGCCACAGATAGCTGAAGCCCATTCTGGCGTCTTCTCAACTTTGTCTTTCGTTTCACCTTGAACGTACTTGATGAAATCTTCAAAACCTAGACAGTAAGTTTCGATGAACTTCTTGTCGTATAGGCCTTCGTTGTAAAGAACATGAGCAACACCCAACATGAACGCCACATCAGTTTGTGGGTTGATGTACATCTGCTCGTTTTCTAAGTAACGACCTGTTTTGTTCTTCACAGGGTCAACAGAAACAACGTTGATCTCTTTCTTAGCAACTTTTTCTTTCAGCTGTTCTAGGTATGCGAATGATTCGTGAGTCTCACACGTCCAACCTACTTGCAGGTTCTTAACTGGATCGTTACCCCAAAGAACAATGTTGTCACTGTTTTCTAGGATAAGTTCCCAAGATGTACCTTGAGCATATACTTCAGTAGAACCTAGCACGTAAGGCATGATCGTTTGACCAGCACCTGTCGAGTAGTCACCGATTTTCTTCACAGAGTAACCGTGAAGTGCCATTGCACGTTGCATGTGGTTAGTACAGCTGTGGAACTGACCCGTTTGTCTCCAACCAGTTTGACCTGTGTGAAGCGCCCATGGACCGTAATCTTTCTGTACGCGCTCTAGTTCGCGGTAAACAAGGTCTAGTGCCTCATCCCAAGTCACACGAATAAAGCGGTTGTTACCACGCGTGTCTGCGCTGTATTTATGCTTCTTCAACCAATCAAGGCGAACCATAGGGTAACGCACACGTGATGGGCTGTAGATAATACCTTTAATACCTTTCAACATCTCAGTTGGGTGTTGATCGATTTCTAGAGGTTTAATTTCTTGTACTTTACCCGCGTAAACGCGAGCTCGGAATGCACCCCAGTGAGAACCAGAGACTTTCCACGCGCCGTCTGTTTCTGCAGCAGACGCTGATGCCGACGCCAATAAGCTTGGACCGATAACCGATGCCGCACTTGTAGTAGCGACACCTTTCAGAAAACTTCTTCTTGTAATTGCCATTGTGTTACTCCAATTGACGTCTTATTAGTGATGGCCTTCAGAAAAATCTGATGAGTGCTTCTGTAGATACTTAAGAACAAGTGCTTCTGTATCTGTATCGAAGTTAACGAACGCAATCATACCATCTAGCATGCCTACCCAACCGTTAGCGCTGAAGTGAGCTTCATCTGGCTGTGAGTGACACGTTGAACAGTTAGATTGGTACGCTTGACCTGCTGCGTTCCAGATTGGATCGAAGTTATCAACCATAGACTCTTTCTTCATCCAAAGTGCTAGGTTAACTTCTTCCCATGGAAGGCCAGTAAGCTCATCTTCTTTCTTCTCACCAACAGTGATAACGTCACTTTGAGATACTTCTTTCGTCAAGATTGCAGTCGAGATGTTCATACCGAAGTCTTCTTGGATTACACGTCCGAAGCCTTTCGCTTTACGCCAACCGTCGATTTGAATCTTGATCATGTCGCCTTTTTCGTCGATAACCGCAACTTTACTTGCAGGGCTTAATAGACCCGCTTCAACTGTTGCTGTTTCATCTGTGTACATTGGTAGGTGACGAATAGAGATCACGTCAGAACCATTTGCGTAAGATGTGCTGCTTGCTACATTTTCTAGCTCGCCAACAATACCGCTCGCTGATGCCATATCTAATGGAAGGTTGTGAGCAATACCTTTGTGACAGTCAACACAGCTTTGATCACGCTCTGCCGCGTTCTTCATCTGGATACGCGCTGTTGGGCGCATGTTTTCGAAATCCATTGAATCGTAGTTGTGGCAGTTTTTACACTCTAGAGATTTGTTCGAAGAGAAACGATCCCATTCGTGTTTAGCCAGTTCGATACGACGAGCTTCGAATTTCTCAGGCGTATCTAGGTCACCAAATACTTGAGCGAATACTTCTTTAGATGCTTGCATCTTACGAGCAATTTTTGCTGTCCATTCATGTGGAACGTGACAGTCAGGACAAGTAGCACGTACACCAGAAGTGTTTTTCCAGTGAACCGTTTCTTGTAGTTCTACGTATACGTTGTCACGCATAGTGTGACAGCTTACACAGAACTCTTCTGTATTTGTATGTTCTAGCGCTGTATTAAAACCGCCCCAGAAAATAACACCGGCGATAAAGCCACCCATGGTTAGTACACCAAGACTGATGTGTACTGCTGGGCGAGTCATTGTGCGCCATAATTTAACTAAAAATGATTTCATGTTTAGCTCTCTTAAAAATTAGTTCTAATAAAAATGTGATAGCAAGAGGGCATTACATGCCGCCGTGTGCACCTGGAGGACCTAATACAAACACTTGCAGTGCCCAAACTAGAAAGCCGTAGCCTCCTACAAAAGCCACACTTAATATTGGAAAGAGAACCACTGCGATGAAGAGGAATGACTTCCACTCCAACGAGCGTTTTTCGCCAGTTTCAATTTTATTAACATCACTCATACATTTTGCCTATTTTGTATTTAGTAATTTCGAGTAGCTCATTCTAAGGAGCTAAAGTTCTTGAGTATCTAACAACAAATTTTAGACCATACACAAAGTAGGGTTCAATCAAATCTCCTGTTATAACCCTTGCTAATCAATACTTTTTTGAGGTCATCCAAACTTGTTTTCAGTTAAACAAACTTATTAAAAAGTATTAACAAATGTGAAGAATTAAGCATATTTCACAAATGTTAAAAACCAACACTCGCGCAACTATTTGACAACCGATTTTAACTTTTTACCTACTAAGTAGTAGCCAAAAAAGCCTCAAACAACCACTATTTTGTGTTTTGTTTGTTAAATAATTGATCATTTTTCGAATCGATGACTTTGCAGTTGAAATGCATCATTTGGCACTTTCAGATATGATAGAAGCCTTATTAAAAGGAAGCATTATGCAAGACGTTATTGATATATCTTGGTGGCAATTATTGTTTTTCAGTTCACTTCTCTTGCTACCAATTGTAATCAACCACAAGCTAAAACTTGGCCTTGGCAAAGAGGCTTCTATCAGCATCATTCGCATGACTGTTCAGCTATTTCTGGTTGGCCTCTACCTAGAATACCTGTTCACTTTGAATAGCTTGTGGGTCAATTTACTGTGGTTATTTACGATGATTATCGTTGGGGCAAGCTCGATTGTTGAAAAATCCAAGTTACCGCGAAACCTCTTGTTAGTCCCTGTCGCTGTGAGCCTAGCGGTAACCTGTGTACCCATTGTCTTGTTTATCTGCTTATTCATCATTAAACCAACACCGGTTTTTAACGCGCAGTACTTAATCCCTATTGCAGGGATGCTGTTAGGTAATAGCTTAAGCAGTAACATCGTGGCATTACAGAACTTGTTCGGTGCTTTTGAAACGCAGAAATCAGAGTACGAAGCGGCTATCGCTTTAGGTGCCTCTCCTTCCTATGCTGCAGCGCCTTTTGTGCGTAATGCGATACAGAAAGCGATGTCTCCTATTATGGCCTCAATGGCAACCACAGGCTTGGTAACGCTACCAGGAATGATGACAGGACAAATCTTAGGGGGTGCTTCACCAATGATCGCGATTAAGTATCAACTGATGATCATGTTGGCTATTTTCGTGATGATGAGCTGCTCCTTAGCGCTTGCACTTCACCTATCGTTAAAGACTTCTCTGACCAAAGAAGGGCGAGTTCTCGCTCAAATACAGCCTTCAAAATAACCTCCCGACTCCTCTTAGATCTGGTTACTCACTGAATTTGATACAGGTTATCCACAGAAATTGTGGATAACCAAATCAATATAGATCCTTTTTTGTCCATTTCAGCTCGAGCAAAGATCATTACCATTGATCCTTGGGTGATTTCAAAGACATATACACACGTGCAGAACTGCGTTGTTAAGCGTTCAGATGATAATTTAAGAAATCAACGAGTAAGTTTTCCACAAATAAAAAACGGCCTGCAATGCAGGCCGTCTTGTAAATGTCATAAGTCAGTTCAATGTTTTCACTGAGCTTTAACTAATCTTGTCACTGAGCTAGTCACGCAAGCTTTGTTGATCCGCCATCTTTATTAATCGCGTAAATAAATCAACCAATACCACATGCCAACAAAGATACCGCCGCCGATGATGTTACCGATAGTAACGGGCAGCAAGTTGTTCATCAGAAAGTCCATCATGTTTAAGTCAACATAGTCTGCCGGATTAGCCCCTGTCATTGTCCAGAATTCAGCTGGAGCAAATGTTTTGATACCGATAGCTAAAGGAACTTGGAACATATTCGCAATACAGTGCTCAAAGCCCGATGATACAAACATCGCGACAGGTAAAATCAGTACTGCAATTTTGTCAGTCAGTGTTCGTCCACTAAACGTCATCCATACCGCGATACAAACCAATACGTTACACATGATGCCAAGCGCGATAGCTTGGATAAAACCATGGTGCATTTTGTGCTGAGAGATGGCCATGGCATTCAAACCCACTTGCCCATGGTCGAACATGTACTGTTTAGTCAGAAGCATGCATGCCACTAGCAATAAAGCACCAATAAGGTTACCGATATAAACGGTCGCCCAGTTCTTTACTAGGGTTCCCCAGCTAATCTTGCCACTTGCACGAGCAACAAGAGTGAGCACCGAACTGGTAAACAGTTCACCGCCAGTAACAACAACGAGGATTAGGCCCAAGCTAAATGCAAGGCCGCCTAGGACGCGAGTAATACCCCAAGGTAAATCACCAGCGCCAGTGGTTACAATTGTGTAGAACACAAACGCAATACCGATATGTATGCCAGCAGAAATCGCTAGGAGAAAAGATTTGGTTGGATCTTTGGTTGCTTTACCTACGCCAATATCTGCAGCGCGCTCAGCCATTTGTGGCGGTAATAATGAGTCAAATTGGTTCAGATTCATGATGATTTACATTTTGAAACATGTTGTCGGGAGCGAGATAATCCTCTCTTTCATTTCTGAATTCAAGAGCTATTTGGGACTCAAAATACCTCCCACAACCTTGTGGAAAGGAAATAGCCCAAGTTATTCAAAATTCATACAACTTTAGTAGTAAAAAGAAAACTATGCTGAATGAAAGGTTATCAACTTAAAAAATGGCACACTTATAAATATCAATAAGTTACGAAAGAAAGCAAAGGAATAACGTACACTATAATGACTCACAGATCGCTGTTGCCTCTAGATTTTGATATAGATCAACAGAACGTAAAAAAGCGCCCTTAGGCGCTTTTAACTGAATCACAAATACAGAAATTAGTGATGCTAAACCGAAGGTTCAATCACTTCTTCTGATGATTGTTCTAAAGCAGAGCCCTCTAGATTCGACTCTGGACTCAAAGGGATTACATCAGAATCACTTTCATTGGCAACTTTACCACCTAGGTTTCTCAAGCTGTCCACTAGCTCTTCTAAACTCTTAATATGCGCATCACTCTTGGTAATCTGCTCATCTAGAAGATTGCTATGCTTAGTCGCCTCAGACAATTGTTGCGCCTGCTTCTGATTATCACTCTCTAGCTTAGCGAGTTGTTCAGTCAAAGTTTCAATTTCTGACTTTAATGACGCTGTCATATCTAAGCTTTTTAACGCTTTCACACTCGCTATAATCTTCTGAGATTGCTGACGCAACCCAACATCTCGGTAATCTTCATCATTAACCACTTGTGAAATGCTCAGCAACTGATTCTCTGCATTCAAAACCGATTGTTCGAACTTGTCGCCTTTTACACTCGCGAGCACTTTTACTTCATGAGCGACACTACGCACGTGGTTCAACTCAAACTCCGCAGCGTGCACCGCATCTTCAATGATCGACTTTTCACGGGGACTGGCTTTGACTTGGCTTTCTGCCAAAGCAATTTGAGATGCTGCTTTAGCAAACGTCAGTGGAGCAACGTCATCAAAATCTTCATCTTCCAAGAACTCTAACTCGTCCTTCAATGGTTCGATGTATTTCTTATGTGCCACTTTAACTTCTAATAAGCGAGCATTATTAAGAAACTCCACCTGTGCTTCTTGAGCGTCTTCAAGCTCATCGACCAGCACATACTCAAACAACTCACTGTATTCTGAATACAAGCGTTTGTAGCTAGAGGTAAACATGGTATCTGCGCCAAGGAACTTGAGGTAATCAATTTGTACAATCGAATCCGCTAGTACTCGGTCAGCCTTCGTCTTTAGCACTAATATCGAGTCATAATTTGATTTGATCAACGCAATTTTTTCATCAAAAGCTTCAGCGTAAGTCAGGCTCGAAAAAATTGAATAACTCTTGGTGAGCCGAGTTTCGTCTTTCAGTAAATCCGCATAAATGCTTTCAGCGTCGTCCCAAGCGTCTAATAGTTCATTGTAATTCTCTGGAGCATAGAGAGACAACTGAGCGTGGTCTTCAAGCTTAGCCTCCCATTCGGAGTAAACACTTTGGACAGACTGAAATGAACGGACCTCGATTGTAGATTCGTTATTGTTGTTTGTGGTTTGGTTCGCGTCTGTCTGCTCTGAAGGTGTACTCTGACACCCTGCGATAGCAAATAGCATACTGATCATTAATGCTACTTTGTTCGCTCTCACTTATGCATATCCTTTTTATACAATATTCGCTCAATGCAAATTATTTCTAGTCACAATATATTACAACCACTTAGCAATAAACATCACTGATGATTTAAGTGGGTGCAAATCACCCAATATAACCAAAATAAACCCATCACTCGATGATTAATTAATCAATTTGGTATCACTTATCAATTCTCTTTATTTGCTATTGCCTGAGCCGTGAATGCGCACTAAGGTGAAGGTAGAGAACGTTATGAATATATAGGTTAATTATGAAGTACAACGCTGAAAACATTGCTGATTTAAACCTCCTTCTTCAATTTGATGTAAGTAGTGCCGCTACTGGAATTAAAGTTCATCAAGAGGCAGCTCAAGAAACTCAAGACGCTGTTAAGCGCCTATTCGAAAAGAACCTTTGTACTCAGCCAGACGGCGGTTACCTAACAGATGAAGGTATACAGATGGCAGAGCGCGCAGACAAACTACTTCGCGTACTAAACTAAAGCTCCATTGTTCTAGTAAAGACTCCACTCGCTTCGGCCGTGGAGTTTTTTCATTTTTGGGTAAAGGTTTGTTAGGCTTACTATAAATCCATAACTTGCAGTTGTGAGGAACACATGGCTTCTATATTTATTGTTGGTGCAGGCTGGGTTGGTGTGCCCTTATCTGAACATCTCGTCAAACATGGTAACCAGGTCGTCGTTACGAAGACCACCCAAGCGGGTGCAGACACCATTGGTAACAAGCGTATCCCATGTGAAGTTTTCAGCTTTGACTCATCAGAGCCTGAACATACTATCGGCCAACTCTATTCGCTGTTACTCGAAAATAATGCAGAGATCGTCATTGGTAGCTTCCCTCCCGGCTTTAGAAAAGGTGCGGGACAAGAATATGCTGAATACTGGCAACAGCTAACCAAAGCTTGTCAGAAAGCCAATGTCAAAAAGCTGATCATGGTTAGCTCGACCACGGTCTACCCGACCAAGCCAGGGATCTTATACGAGCAAGATGCCTCATTATCGATTTCTACGTCGAGTGATGAACAAGCCAACTCATTTTCAGACAATGCACGAGTCATGCTACAAGCAGAACAGTGCATCATTGATTCCGGTATCGACTACACCATCCTTCGCTTCAGTGGGTTAATCGGCCCTAGCCGCCACCCCTCTAGGTTTGCAAGCAAATTGAAGCAGGTCAGCACTCAAGCTCCAGCCAACATGCTTCATCTTGACGACGCGATTGGCGCTGTCAACTTCGCTATCAACCAACTGCACAACGAAGTGGTTAATGTTACGACCCCAAACACGGTGAGTAAGGCGGAGTTTTATGCCGCTGCACTAAAAAGCGCCAATAGCAGTGAGCCGTTGCCCCTCGTGGTAGATACGCCAGACAAGCTGATATCTTCGAAAAAGATTCTCGACTTAGGTTACTCGTTTAAGTTCGATTCCACGCTGGACGCTCTTTATGACTAATCAATCCATAGCTAACCGAGACATAGCTAAGCAATCTTTAACAAATAACTCAAGGATTAAGCTACATCGTTCGATCGACACCCTTTGGAACTTCATGTCTATGGGTCACAAGGTTACGCCTTCAGATTGCATCTTTGTGCTGTGCAGTAATGATACCCGTGTCGCTGAATACGCTGCCGAGCTCTATCACCAAGGTGTGGCGCCTTATATCGTATTTTCTGGCGGTGTGGGACGCTTTACAGAAGGGAGCTTTAAGCGTTCAGAAGCCGAAACATTCGCGGCTATTGCACGAGATGCTGGCGTGCCAGACTCTGACATTATCATTGAGAAACACGCAACCAATACTGGGGAGAATGTACGATTCACCCACAAATTGCTTATTGAGCGTGGGCTGTCACCGAAAAGACTGACCTTAGTACAGAAGCCCTTTATGGAGAAACGTACCTACGCCACGTTTAGTAAACAATGGCCTGAAGAGAGTGTAGAAATAACCGTGACTTCACAATGGCAAAATTGGGATGATTACTTTAACGAAGAGTTGCCGTTAGACATGGTGTTGGGCGCATTGATTGCTGATTATGAACGAATCAAATTCTACCCAGCCCAAGGCTTTCAAATTGAGATGCCAATCCCCGATGACGTTGATCATGCCTATCAAGCATTGAAGCAACTCGGCTTCGAATAAATCAAAAGCTCCACTTCGAATAAAGCAAAGGCGCGACTTGGAATAAAGCAAAAGCACAGGTTCAATAAACAAAAACGGTGACACTTGGTCACCGTTTTTGTTTTAGCAAGCTGAACTATGAGATCGGCTTATTTACCTAACGCTTCTTTATAGTGCAGACGGCAAGCAGAAACATACTGATCATTACCGCCAATAGCCACTTGGTCACCTTCAGCAATCGCCACACCGTGCTCGTCGGTACGGATTACCATATTAGCTTTACGGCCACAGTGACAAATGGTTTTAAGCTCAACCAGTTTATCTGCCCAAGATAATAAGTAACGGCTACCTTCAAACAGTTCACCCAAGAAATCGGTACGTAAACCGTAGCAAAGTACAGGGATATGCAGTTTATCGACCACTTCTGTTAACTGATACACCTGCTCTTTCGACAAGAACTGACACTCATCAATCAAAACACAATGACGCTTTTCTTTTTCATTGAGTTTTTGGATTGCGTCAAACATATTGGTGTCATTTTTAAAAAGTTGAGCTTCAGATTGCAAACCAATTCGAGAGCTAACTTTACCGATACCATAACGATCATCCAATGCAGCCGTAAAGATCACTGGCGTCATGCCGCGCTCTTGGTAGTTGAATGAAGACTGAAGAAGTGTTGTTGATTTACCCGCATTCATTGCCGAGTAATAAAAATACATCTGAGCCACAGAAATATTCCTGTTAATTAAAAGTTGAAGATAAAAAGGTGATATTAGAGAATTTTTGCTAGAAAAAAGGGCTGAAAATCAGCCCTTTTTATAATATTTACTTACGACGCCAAGTCGTACCTTCTGAACCATCTTCCAGAACAATACCCAACTCGTTTAGCTTGTCACGTGCAAGGTCAGCATTCGCCCAATCTTTCGAAGCACGAGAGTCGTTACGCAGTTTGATCAACGCTTCGATTTCAGCCACTTCGTCATCGTTGCCTGCCGCATCACCTTGCAAGAAAGCCTCTGGGTCTTGATGAAGAATACCGATGATGTCTGCCAGTTCACGCATCAATGCACCTAGTGCACTTGCTTTTTCGACGCTTTCAGTTTTGATGCGGTTGATTTCACGAGCCATTTCAAACAGTACTGAATAAGCTTCTGGAGTGTTGAAATCATCGTTCATCGCTGTAGAGAAACGAGTCACGTACTCTTCACCACCAGTCGGAGCTGCTGTAACGTCTAGGCCACGAAGTGATGTGTAGAGACGCTCAAGTGACGCACGAGCTTGGGTTAGGTTATCTTCGCTGTAGTTCAGTTGGCTACGGTAGTGACCAGACATTAGGAAGTAACGTACTGTTTCTGCATCGTAATGCTGAAGTACGTCACGGATAGTGAAGAAGTTACCCAGTGACTTAGACATTTTTTCTCGGTCTACCATCACCATGCCACTGTGCATCCAAGTATTCACATACTGGGTGCCGTGTGCGCAGCAAGATTGTGCGATTTCGTTCTCGTGGTGCGGGAACTGTAGATCTGAACCGCCACCGTGGATATCGAAGTGATTGCCAAGAATAGAAGAGTTCATTGCTGAACACTCAATGTGCCAACCCGGACGACCTGGCCCCCATGGTGATTCCCACGTAGGTTCACCTGGCTTAGACATCTTCCAAAGAACGAAATCTAACGGGCTACGTTTTGCAGAATCAACATCAACACGAGCACCCGCTTGAAGCTGATCAAGGTCTTGCTTTGAAAGCTTACCGTATTCGTCAAATTTCTTAACTTCGAACATCACGTCGCCGTTGCTTGCAACATAAGCAAAACCACGCTCAATTAACTTTTCAACAAGCTCAACGATTTCAGTGATGAATTCAGTCGCACGAGGCTCAACATCAGGGCGCTTCATGTTCAATGCATCGAAGTCCGCGTGCATTTCCCCGATCAGGCGCTCAGTCAGAGAATCACAAGACTCACCATTTTCATTAGCGCGCTTGATGATTTTATCATCGATATCAGTGATGTTACGAACGAAGTTCAAATCGTAACCAAGGTAACGAAGATAACGAGTTACTACATCGAAAGAAACAAACGTGCGGCCATGACCAATGTGACAGAGATCGTATATGGTTACCCCACAGACATACATGCCGACTTTGCCAGCTGTAATTGGTTTGAATTCCTCTTTCTGTCTTGTGAGTGTGTTATAAATTTTCAGCATGATCTCTATCTATATTTGTGTATTAATCAAAATAAGAGGTCAAGTATATCAATTCATGCGTTATTAGGTAATCCCCCAAAGCAGTAATTACCTCAAACAACCAAGTTAAGTTAATGATTTGGTGATTTGAAAGTCCGCCAACATGCGCTAGAATTCGAACTTCATATTAAAAAGACAGTAAGGTAACAATCATGATCATCCTTCACACAAATTTTGGTGACATCAAAGTTC
This sequence comes from Vibrio sp. SG41-7, assembly GCF_014164465.1. Classification (NCBI taxonomy): domain Bacteria; kingdom Pseudomonadati; phylum Pseudomonadota; class Gammaproteobacteria; order Vibrionales; family Vibrionaceae; genus Vibrio; species Vibrio sp. SG41-7. Next base: position 70,727 of record NZ_JACJFF010000006.1, read on the forward strand.
AACTTAACGAAGAAAAAGCACCAGAAACAAGCGCAAACTTCCTACAGTATTGCCGTGACGGTTTTTACGACAACACGCTATTCCACCGTGTTATCGATGGTTTCATGGTTCAAGGCGGCGGTATGACTTCTGGCCTTAAAGAAAAAACAACTCGTGCAACTATCAAGAACGAAGCAAACAACGGCCTAGCGAACAAAGTGGGTACGCTAGCAATGGCTCGTACTATGGAACCGCATTCAGCGAGCTCTCAGTTCTTCATCAACGTTAACGACAACTCTTTCCTAAACTTCCGTAGCGAAAGCCTAGACGGTTGGGGCTACTGTGTATTCGCAGAAGTTGTTGAAGGCATGGACATCGTAAACAAGATCAAAGGTGTTAGCACTGGTTCTATGGGTATGCATCAAGATGTACCTCTAGAAGAAGTGATCATCACTGGTACTACAATCGAAGCTTAATCACTTGCTTTCGGTTAGTATTAATAACTGATGAGCCGATAAAATCAGGATATAGGGAGCGAATCGCTCCCTTTTTTTAGACCTATGAAAACATATTTTATATCAGACCTGCACCTTACTCCGTCACGACAAGACATCACTGACTGCTTCTTAACCTTTATGAAGAAAGAAGCCGTAGAAGCGGATGCACTTTACGTATTAGGCGACCTTTTCGAATTCTGGATTGGTGACGACGATAAGAGTGAGTTCGCGACTTCTATCCGCCAAGCGTTTATCGACTTAGTGAAAACGGGCGTACCTTGCTACTTCACACAAGGTAACCGCGACTTTTTAGTTGGCAAAAAATTTGCCAAGCAAACGGGCGTACAACTTCTAGATGAAGTATCAACGATCGATATCTACGGGCAAAAAGCGGTGGTGTTGCATGGTGATACCCTGTGTACCGAAGATGTAAAATACCTCGCCTTCCGCGAAAAAGTGCATCAACCATGGCTGCAATGGGTCTTCAACAGAATTCCATTTTTCATCAAGAAGAAAATTGTCTCGAAGGTTCAATCTGACATCAAAGATGACAAGCAGACCAAATCTCTCGACATCATGGATGTGACACAACAAGAAGTGGAAGATGTGATGGAACGAAACAGCGTCGATCTTATGATCCACGGCCATACTCATCGCCCTGACATCCACACTTTTAACGTCAATGATTGCACTAAAACTCGTATCGTATTGGGTGATTGGTATACGCAAGGTTCAGTGCTGGTGTTCACTCCGCAAAGTTTTGAACTACAGAATCGAGAGTTTAGCAACCGCTTTTAACATCACTCTTAAACTTTCACTTTGATTATTATTATCGGTCAGACTTTCATAGAAAGTGTATGGTAATTTCTACTGAATTAGCTATTATCTCTCTACCAGAAATAAACCGAACACAGTACCAAGTTGAAATATTCATACGTAGCGCGTCAACCAATACTCGATACAGACAAGAAAACCATAGGTTACGAGTTGCTATTCAGGGATGGTCCTAAGAACACTTTCCCTGAAGTAGAGCCGGAGCTCGCTACTAGCCGTTTGCTTTCCGACCACTTTTTATCAACTCACTATAATACGTTGGGTGATAAATTGGGGTTCGTGAACTTCCCTTATGCAAGCCTAATCAACTTAGTCCCGACTCTGTTTCCCAAAGAAAGCCTCGTTGTTGAGGTTCTTGAAGACTGCGAACCAACAGACGAACTACTTGAAGCAATAAAAGCTATCTATGACGCGGGTTACACCATCGCGTTAGACGACTTTGTACCAAGCAAAGCATGGAAGCGCTTTTTACCGTACGTTTCAATTATCAAGTTTGATATCCGTTTGATCTCAATCGCGAAAGCTTCAATGTTCATGAACTCTCTCAAAGGGTTGGATATTAAGTTCCTCGCAGAAAAGGTCGAGACTTACGATGAATATCAAGAAGCAAATCGAGCAGGCTTCACCTACTTCCAAGGTTATTTCTTCAGCAAGCCGGAAATGATTCAAACTCGCGCTCTCAACCCTGCGTTTTTGACGATTGTTCAGCTGTTAAAAGAGATTGCGCACGACCCTATCGACTTTAGCGAAGTAGAACGTTTAATTACGCTAGATGTCACGCTGTCTTACAAGTTACTTGCCTATGTGAACTCCGCAGGCGGCTCAGCAACGACCATTCGTTCATTCCGCCAAGCACTTATTTTCCTTGGCGAACAAAAGCTGCGTAAGTTCGTTTCACTGGTAGCGATTGCCTCAGCGAAAGAAGATAAGCCGGACTCACTCTATGGTTTAGCCGTGTTACGAGCACGTGAGTGTGAACTCTTAGTAGAAAAAATGAATGTAAAGGTAGAGCCCGGACAAGCCTTTTTGACCGGTATGTTCTCTCTACTTGATTCACTGTTTGACCAACCATTACAGCAAGTCTTGGACTCAGTACCAATCGATGAACAGATCAAGCAAGCTTTGATTCAACGAAAAGGCGTGCTGGGCGCGATTTTGGCGATGGTTATCGCTTATGAGCAAGCTCGATGGGACGAAGCAACGCGCATCCGTAAAGTTCTCAAGCTAAGTGAAGCGGAACTCGGTCAAGCTTATGATGAAGCCACTACTTGGGCTCAAGAGCTGTTATCACCTTCGTTGAAATAGTTCACTTCACATTGCTGCTTCAATAGAAACTAAGCTTTGGTGAGCAATCGTTTCTTGGTAAACTCCAACGCATTCATATATGGCCTCTTAATAGAGGCCATTTTTACAGGATCTGACTATGTCTTTATGCCCATGCGGTAGCAAAAATACTTACCAACAATGTTGCGAATCAGCACACCTTAACCACAGTGCAGTTGAAACACCCGAGCAATTAATGCGCTCTCGTTATTCTGCACATGTACTTGGTTTGGTTGATTATGTGGTTGCTACTTACCACCCGACTTGTAATGCAGAAGCACAGAGAGAAGGTATTGCCGAATCCATAGATAGTGATTGGGCGGGTTTAGAAGTCATCGATACTGCCGCAGGTTCAAATGAGAATGAAGGCTTTGTTGAGTTTAAAGCTTACTTCAACGATGGGGCTGAGCAGTTCTGTATGCAAGAACGTTCTCGCTTTGTTCGTGAAGACGGTATTTGGTATTACATTGATGGCACCTTCCCTGAGCAAGAAGATGAACAAAAAGAACAAGAAGAGCCAGAAATTGACCCGCGTCTAAACCAAACGGTTGAAAGTTTTAAAATCGGCCGCAATGACCCATGTATCTGTGGTAGCGGAAAGAAATATAAGAAGTGCTGCGGGTAAGTCAAAAAATTAGAATGTTTGATTAAGTAAAGAGATTCCTGATGTCGCTTAGGCTCCTCGGAATGACGTAAAGTCAGAGTTTAGAAAAGTGACGCAGGGCTTAGAAATCTTGAAATCTTGAAATCTTGAAATCTTGAAAATTAAAAAGCTAAAAAGCCCCGTAAACATAATTGTTTACGGGGCTTTTATCTATCTGTTACGTAGTTCGATTAATCTAAAGAGAGCTTACTTATGGCGCTCTTTTAATTTGTTCACCACATCGTTCATCGATAAACCTTGGTCTTGAAGAAGAACCATCAAGTGGTAAATCAAATCTGCTGATTCACACACTAATTCCGCCTTATCGCCCGACGTCGCCGCAAGCGCGACTTCAACGCCTTCTTCGCCCACTTTTTGCGAAATACGCTTGGTGCCACGGGCATATAAACTGGCAGTATAAGAAGATTCAGGGTCTGCGTCCTTGCGGGCAGCCAGTAGCTGCTCAAGCTGATGAAGCCACACCATCTGAGACTCTTCTTGCTTGTCTCCATCCCAACACGTTGTTGTACCTGTGTGGCACGTTGGGCCAATGGGATTAACCTTAACCAGCAAGGTGTCGTTGTCACAATCCAATGACATGTTTTGCAGTTGCAATACGTTACCCGACGTTTCACCTTTGGTCCAAAGGCGCTCTTTAGTGCGAGAGAAAAACGTCACTTGGCCAGTTTCACCTGTTTTCTCGAGCGCTGCTGGGTTCATGTATCCCATCATCAGCACTTGGCTCGATTGGTAATCTTGAACAATAGCCGGCACTAAGCCATCTACTTTTTCCCAATTAATACGCTCTGACAATGCGCCTACTTCTGTTTTTGATAAGCTTACGGGTTCAAAACTCATAGTCGCACCTCTACATCTTGTTGTTTCAAATACTGTTTAAGTTCACCAATATTGATGACTTGCTTGTGGAATACCGAAGCCGCAAGTGCTCCGTCCACGTTGGTTTTTTTATAGGCTTCAGCAAAGTGCTCCATCGCACCTGCGCCACCTGATGCAATCAGAGGTACATTACACACTGAACGTACCATGTTTAACTGGTCGATATCATAGCCGTTGCGAACGCCATCTTGGTTCATCATGTTCAACACAATCTCACCGGCGCCACGTTTCTGTACTTCCTGCACCCAATCTTTGGTTTCCCACTTGGTTGCTTTGGTACGCGCTTCATCGCCTGTGAATTGGTAAACCTGATATTTACCCATCTCTTTATCGAAGTATGAATCGATACCGACAACGATACACTGCACGCCAAACTTATCAGCTAGGTCAGTGATTAGCTGTGGGTTAGCCAATGCAGGCGAGTTGATGGATACTTTATCTGCACCAAACTCAAGAATACGCGCTGCATCTTCCGCGGACTTAATACCACCAGCCACACAGAAAGGAATATCAATCACTTCTGCTACGCGTTTCACCCAGCTTTTATCGACCACACGGCCATCACTTGATGCGGTAATATCGTAAAATACTAATTCATCAGCGCCCTCTTCTGCGTAGCGTTGTGCTAGCGGAACGATGTCACCAATAATTTCGTGATTACGGAATTGAACGCCCTTAACCACTTGCCCATCACGGACATCCAAACAAGGGATTATTCGCTTTGCCAACATGCAAATGCCTCCTCTGCTGTGAACTTGCCATCAAGCAGTGCGCGACCAACAATCACACCCGCAACGCCGCTGCCTTTCAGTGCTTCGATATCAGCTAGGCTGCCAATGCCACCCGATGATTGGAATTGCACTTGTGGGTATTGCTTACAAAGATCAACATAGAGCTCTACGTTTGACCCTTCTAGCGTGCCATCACGTGAAATATCAGTACACAGAACGTGTTTAAGGCCAACCGTGAGGTAATCTTCAATTAGCGCTTCAATGGTCACGCCTGAATCTTCTTGCCAACCTGAAATCGCGACTTTACGTGTGCCGCTTTCGTCAATGTTGATGTCCAGAGCCAGCACGATTTTTTCCGCGCCGTACTTCTCCATCCAACCTTTAACCAACTCTGGTTGCTTAACTGCTGTAGAACCAACCACAACGCGCTGTGCGCCCGCTTCTAGCAGATCAACGACATCTTGTTCATTACGAACGCCACCACCAATCTGGATGTTGGCAGGCGTGCTAGCAAGTAGCTTAGCAATCAAGTCTAATTGACGAGCAGTGGTATCTTTTGCACCTGTTAAGTCAACAAGGTGAAGCCAGCCAGCGCCAGCTTGGTGATACAGGTTAAACTGCTCTGCTGGATCGACTTTGTATTCTGTTACTTGCCCGTAGTCCCCTTGAAATAAGCGAACTACTTGGCCTTCAATTAAATCTAATGCGGGAATAATCATTTACATTCCTTATCTGGCAACGGTAGCCGCTGCCTAATCCTTATTACAATTCCAAGAAGTTCTGAATCAGCTTAGAGCCAGCTTTTGACGAACGTTCTGGGTGGAACTGAACACCATAATAGTTGCCACTTTGCACTGCGGCAGTGAACGGATTGCCGTAATCACATTGTGCGATTGTGTAGTCACCCACTGGCATTGCGAAGCTGTGTACAAAGTAGAAGTACTCGCCCTCTTCAATATCTTTGAATAGAGGGTGGTTAGGTGTCGCGGTTACTGTGTTCCAACCCATGTGTGGTAATGGTAAATCACCCGTTTCAAGTAAACGAACTTCGCCATCACACAATCCTAGGCATTCAACTAACTCGTCAGCTTTTTGGCCTTTCTCTTGAGACAGTTTGCCTAACAGCTGCATACCTAAACAGATACCCAGCAAAGGTTTCTCTACTTGTTTCACAAGACTAACAAGGTCACGCTCTTGCAGGTTTTTCATTGCCTCACTTGCTGTACCTACACCAGGTAGGAACAGCTTGTCTGCAGCAAGAACAACTTTTGGTTCTTTTGAAATTTCAACTGTATAGCCCAGGCGTTCAATCGCAAACTTCACTGAGGAAACGTTGGCACAACCAGTATCAATAATAACGACTTTTTGATCTTTCATTGTTTTTCCTTGCTAACGTTAGCCTTACAGAACGCCTTTGCTGCTTGGTAACTCATTACCTTCAACTTTGATTGCTTGGCGGAGAGTACGGCCAAACGCTTTGAACAGACTCTCAATAATGTGGTGATCATTATTACCAGCTGAAGAAAGGTGCAATGTACAAGCCAATGTATCGGTTAGAGAGCGGAAGAAGTGAACCACCATCTCCGTAGAAAGGTCACCCACTTGCTCGCGGCTAAACTTAGCATCAAATTTTAGGTACGGACGACCAGATAGGTCTAAAGCACACTGAGCTAAACACTCATCCATAGGCAAGCTGAAACCGAAACGGCCGATACCACGTTTGTCGCCTAATGCATCTTTAAGTGCTTGGCCTAAAGCAAGAGCGGTGTCTTCGATTGTGTGGTGATCATCAATGTGTAGGTCGCCCTTCACAGTCAGGTTCATCTGGAAACCGCCGTGTGTCGCGATTTGATCAAGCATGTGATCGAAGAAACCCATGCCAGTATCGATCTTGTTACCACCGGTTTCATCAAGGTTTACAGCTACCTTAATATCGGTTTCTTTGGTCGTACGAACCACTTCAGCAACACGCGCATTAACCGTTAGATCTTTAACGATTTGTGGCCAATTGAGTGTGCCTTCCGTTTCTGCATCCGGGCCGTATTGGATACCACGAATTGCCATGTTCTCAGCAAGCTGAAGATCCGTCATTCGATCGCCAATGACAACAGAGTGTTGGAAGTCGACTTTGCCGCCTTGTAGGTATTCTTTAACCATACCCAGTTTTGGTTTACGGCAAGAACAGTTGTCTTCGTCAAAGTGAGGGCAAATAAGCACATCGTCAAACTTAACGCCTTGAGACTCAAAGAACTCCATCATCATATTGTGTGGCGCATCGAACTCTTCTTGTGGGTAGCTGTCGGTACCTAGGCCATCTTGGTTAGTCACCATCACTAAGCGGTAACCCGCATCTTGCAATGCCAGTAGGCTAGGGATCACTAGCGGTTCGAATTTTAGTTTGTCTAAACGGTCTACTTGAAAGTCGACTGGCGGCTCAACAATTAAGGTGCCATCACGGTCTATAAAAAGTATTTTCTGTTGTTTACTCACTTGAACTTCCTTTTAATTTTAAATCTGCTGGCCTAGCTAAAATCAAACGCTAACCCAAAATATTGGTTTCATTTGCCAGTCTGTTTTTAATCAACTCAGACTGACAAATGTTATTAATGGTAAGCCTTTCGTTACTGAAAAAAGTTACGAATGAATCCAAGTGTCTTTTCGCACTCTTCTCGGTTACCAATACTAATGCGAACACAGTCTTCAATAGGTGAATTACGCAAAATAATACCCGTATCCCAAGCCGCTTTAAATAACTCATCGCCGTTCGGGAATTTCACCAGTAAGTAGTTACCCCAGCCATCAAAAACCGTCACTTGAGGCATGCCTAATAGACCCGCCTGCAAATACGCTCGGTTAGCACTTAAATCCAGAACTTGGAACTTAGCTCGCGCTAGTCCTTTCTCTGAGAGTGCTTGAACGGCAATGTCAGCAACAGGGATTGGCACCGGGTAAGGCGCAATCACTTTCAACAGTACATCGATAAGCTCTTTGTTCGCCAGCGTAAAGCCACAACGTAAGCCCGCCAAAGCAAAGGCCTTCGACAAAGTGCGCAGAATCGCTAGGTTTGGATATTGCTCCAGCAAATCAACGGTTGATGCTTCTGGACAAAAATCGATATACGCTTCATCCATCACCACAATCGCTTTGTCTTGCGTCATTTCAAGCAGTTTGATGATGTCTTGGCGATCAACCAAGTTACCCGTTGGGTTGTTTGGGCTACAAACAAACACTACTTTCACGTTGTCTAGTTGAGCTTTAATAGCAGGAAGATCCAATTGCCATTCAGCCGTTAAAGGCACAACCTTGCGCTCAACACCAATCGTCTCGGCACTGATGGCATACATACCGTAAGTCGGAGGGCAGTACAGAATCGAATCTTCGTTCGGCTCGCAGAAAGCTCGAATCAACAGTTCGATACCTTCGTCAGCGCCACGAGTGGTCAGCGTTTGCTCTGATTTCACGCCTGCATATTGAGCGTAAGCATCGATCAGCTCTTTAGGCTGGCACTCGCTGTAGCGATTAAGACGAGACAAGTTTAGGCTGTACTCGTTATCAAACGGAGACTCGTTAGCGTTTAGCCACACATCTCCGCTGCCACCAATGCGTCTTGCAGACAAGTAAGGTGTAAGAGCCTGAACTTGTTTTCTTGCTAACTTTTCCATGCCCTACCCTTATTTCGCTTGATTTAACTTTTCAATTCGGATGGTCACAGCACGTTTGTGCGCATCCAAACCTTCGGCTTCCGCCATTGTGACTACCGTTGGCGCTAGACCTTTCAAACCATCAGCCGTTAACTCTTGTACCGTCATACGCTTAGAGAAATCAGCCAAACCTAGACTTGAATAGGTTTTGGTATAGCCGTAAGTAGGAAGAACGTGATTTGTACCTGATGCGTAGTCACCTGCAGACTCTGGAGACCAGTCACCAAGGAAGATTGAACCTGCATTGTCTAGTAACGGCAGCAATTCACGTGGATTCTTGGTCTGAACAATCAAGTGCTCTGGACCGTAGAAGTTAGAAATCGCAATCGCTTGAGTGATCGATTCAGCAATGATGATTAGGCTTGAAGCCAATGCTTGCTGAGCGATGTTCGCACGAGACAGTTCTTTCAGTTGCTTCTGAACCGCATCGGTTACTTGGTCGGCAATAACTGGCGATGGTGTTACTAATACAACCTGTGAATCTGGGCCATGTTCAGCTTGGCTCAGTAGATCAGCAGCAATGAAGTCAGCATCCGCAGTTTCGTCTGCAATCACCATCACCTCCGATGGGCCTGCCGGCATATCAATCGCAGAACCACGGAAGTCGTTACTCACTTGGCGCTTAGCTTCCGTTACATACGCATTACCAGGACCGAAAATTTTATCTACTTTAGAGACACTCTCCGTACCGTAAGCCATCGCCGCAACGGCTTGACCACCACCTACATTGTAAACCTCATCGATTTTACAAAGATTAGCGACATACAAGATTTCATCCGCGATTGGCGGAGGTGAACAAAGCACAACCTTGCGGCAACCCGCGATTTGAGCGGGTACACCTAACATAAGAACCGTTGACGGAAGTGGCGCGCTGCCACCCGGAATATAGAGTCCAACAGTATTAATAGCGCGTGTCACTTGCTCACACACAACGCCTGGCTGTGTTTCAACCTTAATTGGCTGCGGCTTCTGAGCTTCGTGAAACTTAGCAATATTGCTATAAGCTTGTTCTAACGCTTGCTTCATTTCTGGTGTTAAACGAGCACATGCCTCTTCAATCTCAGTCGAGCTGACTCGAATGGATTCTGGAGTCACACGATCGAACTTTTCAGTCAGTTCTTTAAGTGCGGCATCGCCTTCATTTCGTACTTTTGCAATAACATCAGAAACAGTCGCTGTGATGTTTGCACCTTCAGTAATAGCTGGACGCTCTAGTACCGAGTCTTGCTGTGATTCACTTAAAGATTGCCAAACAACGGTTCTCATCGTCACTACCCCATCATTTTTTCGATTGGTAATACTAGAATCGAGCTTGCACCCAACTCTTTCAGCTGTTCCATAGTTTCCCAGAACAAGTTCTCGGTACTTACAAGGTGAACGGCAACTTTGTCTTTGTCTGTTGATAGTGGAAGAACAGTAGGATCTTCAGCGCCAGGCAATAATGCTTTGATTTGCTCTAGCTGAGATGTTGGCGCGTGAAGCATGATGTACTTCGACTCTTTCGCTTGTTGAACACCCTGCATACGAGTCAGTAGTTTTTCAATTAATGCTTCTTTGTCTGCATCAAATTCGCCAGTGCGTTGAATTAACGTTGCTTTAGATTGGAAGATAGCCTCTGCTTCTTTTAGGCCATTTGCTTCTAGTGTCGCACCTGTAGAAACTAAATCTGCGATAGCGTCTGCTAGGCCTGCGCGAGGCGCAACTTCAACCGAACCCGTTAGCATACAAGCGCTGAATTCAACACCCTGCTCGTCCATGTAGGCTTTCAGTAGTTGTGGGTAAGTTGTCGCAATACGTTTACCCGCTAGATCTTGTGGGCCGTTGTATTCTTCGTCTTTGTTAATCGCGATAGAAAGACGGCAACCACCGAAGTCTAAACGACGTAGTGTGCGAAACTCTGATGGCTCTTTTAAAGCAACACGGTCTAGGCGAACTTCTTCTAGTTCATTTTCACCGATGAAACCAAGGTCAACCACACCATCCATGATAAGACCTGGGATGTCGTCATCACGAACTAATAACAAGTCGATTGGCATATTTAGTGAATGAACAACTAAGCGCTCACCCATGATGTTAAATTTAACACCACATTTTTTAAGTAGATCTTGGCACTCTTTACTTAAGCGACCTTTCTTTTGAATTGCGATTCTTAGGCGTTGTGTCTGCATTGCTGTATCCCTGTGCAAATATTTGAATTTATTGATTATTTAAAAGTGCTAAAACTAAAAAACCCTCGGAAGACTTTGTCGTCCCGAGGGTTTAAATCTAAATTCTTTGACTTAACCTCCGGGAGAATTCTTGCTCCCGGGTATACGTAAATCTCCCCGAAAGACTAGATAGGGTGATGATGGTGATGAATGTTCATTACTAATTTACGCATACTTATCGGCTCTTAGGTTGTTTGCTGTCTTGTCTCCACACTAACTAAGCTGACACCCTTTTTCAACCATTTATTCGAACTTTTTTCACGAAATTTAAAATTAAATTAACGAGCACAAAAAAAGGGAGGCAAACGCCTCCCTTTTCATTATTCAATCAAGTGATGATTAGCTTTTGCACGTCGACATTTTACAACGTGAGAAATAAGCCAATGCAAAACATACTGCCACAAACGTTAGAGACGCTGCGCCGAACGCGATGCCAGTTGATGATGTCATACCTAGAGTGATGAAGCCGATACACGATACGAACGCCACAGACAGCGCATAAGGAAGCTGAGTCGATACGTGGTCAATGTGGTTACAACGAGCACCGGTAGAAGACAGAATCGTTGTGTCTGAGATTGGAGAACAGTGGTCACCAAATACAGAACCAGCAAGAACCGCACTTAACATCGGTAGAATCAGCGCGATGTCAGAAGCTGCAGCCATGTCACCCGCGATAGGAAGCATGATGCCGAACGTACCCCAAGATGTACCTGTCGAGAATGCCATTAGGCCAGCAAGAAGGAACAAAATAACCGGTAGCCAGTGGTAATCAATGTTGCCAGTTGCTAGAGATGATAGGTACGAACCTGTTTTCATGTCACCGATGACAGAACCGATAGTCCATGCAAACACAAGAATCAGGATAGCGCCAAACATAGAGCTAGCACCGATCCACATTGTTCTTGCGATATCAGACATTGGTAGCTTTTGCTTAAACACTGTCGCTAGCGCAACAAGCAGACCTAAAACACCACCGTAAACAAGAGACTTGCCTACATCTGTATTTTCGAACGCACCAAGCAGGTTGAATGCTTGACCGTCAGCAGCCAGCGCTTGGCCACCCGTGTAAAGCATAGCGGCAACTGTTGCTACGATTAACGATACAATTGGCATAACGAGATCAGAAACAGAACCGTTTTCGCTCTCTTGAATGTCTAGCTCTTCGTTTAGATCGTGAGCTTGCTTTTGATCGTTGTCGCCTTCAAAGCCACGGCCTTGAGATGCTTCGATCTCATGTTCACGCATCTTACCAACGTCTAGACCGAACCATGCAACGGCAAATACCATTAATAGTGCGAACACAGCGTAGAAGTTCATTGGGATAAGACGAACGTAAGCACCCAGTGCAGAATACTCTGTCACACCGTGTGTCACTAGGATGCCACCAATAATAGTGATGATGTAAGCACCCCAGCTAGAAGCCGGCATAATCACACACATTGGAGCAGCGGTAGAATCTAGAATATAAGCTAGCTTAGCGCGAGATACGTAGAAGCGGTCTGTTACAGGACGAGAGATAGCACCTACCGCTAAGCTGTTGAAGTAATCATCGACAAAGATGAATACGCCTAAGAAGGCAGCAAGTAGTTTTGAACCACGTTTGCTCTTCACACGAGACTGTGCCCACTCAGCGAATGCGCGAGTACCACCAGAGAGTGTGAGTAATGCAGTTGTCATTCCGAGAATAATTAGGAATGCGATGATGCTCATGTTCCAAGTGTTAATGCCACCATCTTCGATGAAAACACCAGATGCTTTAGTGAACACGTAACTAGCTGCGTTACCTACTGAGTAGTCAGCAAGTAGAATCGCACCCATAAAAATACCAACACCTAAGGAAACCAATACACGGCGGGTAACAATTGCTAGAGTCAATGCAACCAAAGGAGGAAGCAGCGATAAAGGCGATGTTGCAAAATCTATTAAATTCATGATCTTCAAAAACCAGTTTTTTATTTGGCTAGAGATCTACTGCAGACAAACTTGATACGGTTTATCAAGCTCATGTTGAACTAAGCGAAAGGGAAGTGAACACTTCACCCAACCCTACAGTAGCGCTCCATAGTTTAAAATTAAGACTATGGCAGTGTTGTACCTATTGAGCACAACCCCAGCAAATTGCTTAGATATACAATTTACTTCGGCAATTAGACCTTTCATTCCCGCTCATTGGCATCACCCCAACGAAAACTACTTTTTATAATTGCGCCTCTACGTGCGATAACATTATTAACTGTGTAAACCAGAGTTTAACAACAAATTAACCAAAGCATCGCATCAGGTAGCCGCAATTGTACCCATCAAGAGCAACAATGCAACATATCATTCCGACAAAAATGTCTTTTTGTTAATGAACTAATCAATAAAAAAATAGTCTACATATAACAATTACTCCACCAGTCACATATCGATTTTTAAGATAATCTTAATAATTATTATAAATTCATCAAAAGTGAGTCGTTTCTTTTTCAACTATTCATCTCACTTTTATATTTAAATAACCAATACTAGAAATACTATTTGTTTTATTCCTAGGCTCTGTTTATTATTAGGAGGATTATTTAGTTTACCTTGATGGGAAATATCATGTCTGAATTAACAAAAACACTATTAAATATCCGCAGCCTTCGTGCGTTCTCACGTGAATTAACTCTTGAGCAACTTGAAGAAGCGCTAGACAAGCTGACTATTGTTGTACAAGAGCGTCAAGAGTCTGAAGCTGAAGAACGTGCTGCTAAAGCAGAGCAAGAAGCTAAGCTTTCTGCTATTGCTGAACAAATTGCAAAAGACGGAATTGATGTTGCAGATCTTATTGCTGCACTTTCTGGTGAAGCAAAATCTAAAACAACTAAAGCTAAACGTGCTCCTCGCCCAGCGAAATACAAATACGTAGACGCAAACGGCGACGAGAAAACTTGGACAGGTCAAGGCCGTACGCCTTCAGCTATCCAAGAACAACTAGATGCTGGTAAATCTCTAGAAGAGTTTGCTCTTTAAGGCATCGTGTTTGCTAAGTGAATAATCAATAAAACACTAAGCAATAGAATTAATATTAAGTCGACTAAAGTATTATTTACGGCTTCAATATATTCAGAAACAAAAAAGGCTCCTTTCGGAGCCTTTTTTATATTTCACTATTAGAAATATAAATGAAAAAGATAAAAATATCTTATCTTTCCCAGTATGCTTCTTCTAGACTGTCTTCTCTTTCAGGAAGGCCACGAGACAAGCGAGGAGAGTGCTGAACCAACACTTCATAACTTGCACGGTTTGAATATTTACAAACTTGTGAGAAAGATGAATACGTTAAAAATGCATGTTGGTGTTTGCTAGAATTCGGTACATTTTCTTTATGATATTTATTTGCTGCCATATCATGTAATAAAGCCGACAGCGCCGCATCCCCTGCACCATTGGTATTCTTGATCTTTTCTGGACCACCCATGTAAGGCGCGATATGCGAATAGATTTTCGTTGGGTTGTCACATAACTCTTTATGTGCAGGACGGCTAAACTCATAGCGGTTAAATTCTGCAATCGAGCCTGGTAACAGCGGCAATGAAGTTTCACGCTTCACCGCGTCTTCAGTATAACCCGCCATGAATAAGCCAACAGGGCCTGCCGTACATAAAACTAAGTCTACCCACTCTAGTGCTTTGTCTGAAGCAGCAAGCGGATCGCTTTCTCCTGTTAAGGCTTCAGCTTCGTCTTCATTCATTGCAACAACGGTGACGTGCTGTTCAAGGAAATCTTTCCAGAACTCTGGATCATCTTGAATAACGAACTTAGTACCAAGAGTTAAAACAACAGGCACATCGTATTTCTTCGCGTATTCGATCGCTTTCATTGTTGCTTCAGGCATAGGGTCACCTGGTTTACAACGAACTAAATACGCCGTTAACACTAAAGCAGAAGCACTTTTGAAAATTTTCTCAGGAATGCTTTCTGGTTTTAATTGGTTCATTTGTCCTTCGCTAATTGCGAAAGTACGTTCACCATCTTCTGTAATTAATGCAAAGCAGCGACCAATTGCGCCATCTACCCCTTGTAAATGGTTCAGATCCATTCTGCTTGATGTATTACATAAATAGCGGTAACCGTAGCTACCAATCTTAATATCTTGACTCATTACACCCAATAGCGTTGAACGGTCATCCGCAAGTACTGAATAGTTGTGTAATGTATTACCAATAGTGCCACCAGCGTATTCATTGGTAATCAGGCACTGTTCTTTTAATTCTTGATACAAGGATTCAGCAGCTTCATCACCAATAACCAGTGAGTGTCCCTTACTTAGGCCATATTTTTCGATTAGCTCAGAACTCACTTTCGCTTCAATATCCACCAAAGTTTGGTCAATACCGATAATATGAGTACGTGACATTCTTTTGCTAGTTTGAGCTTGGCTTACTAAAGGATCACGAGCGTGAACCGGAAAATAGTGCTTTGATTTACGTTGTCCAGGGAATTTCATAAGGCTAGTCTAAGTCAAGGGGAAATAGGTGGCGGATTCTACCGCGCTATATTTAACGCGGCAATCTTTCAAACTATAGCAAACGTTTGCGAGGCTATTTTTTTATTCGCCTTCCATAAAGCTTAAGTCAGGTAGCATACCCAAATGCTCGGCGTAACGTTTTTGATTAAACTCAGCGCCGTTTTTCATTACATCAAATACTTCAATAGCCAATGCACATGCCATAGCCGCAATCGCCTCTTCACGAGGAGTACCTGTCATCATTAAACGCATCAGCGTCTCTTTCACTTTCACAGGTTGGCCATCTTCAAGTTGGTTTTCGATAATCTCGATCAACTGTTCTTCTTGCATAAACTCATTTTGTTCAGACATTTTTTATCTCAGGTCTTGGATTTCGAGCGACTATGCCACATATAGATCTGACATCCTAGCGAGTCTCCTCGCGTTCATGCGATTCTCTAACGAATTCAGCGCAATATTTGTGCAAATGAAACTGTGATTCCGGTCTCGGATCTGTCGCGGTGTTTCTCTTTCTGTTAGAATCTGCGACCAAGTAATAGTAACGGTGTTTAGACATGTCAGATATCAGCTCTGGAAACAGCGAAAAGAAAGTAATTGTCGGTATGTCCGGCGGTGTAGATTCGTCAGTATCGGCGTATCTTCTTCAGCAACAAGGCTATCAGGTAGAAGGCCTTTTCATGAAAAACTGGGAAGAAGACGATAACGAAGAATACTGCACGGCAGCTGAAGACCTTGCTGATGCTCAAGCGGTATGTGACAAACTAGGTATCCACCTTCACACTATCAACTTTGCAGCAGAGTACTGGGATAATGTATTCGAGTACTTTCTTGAAGAATACAAAGCGGGTCGTACACCGAACCCAGATATCCTTTGTAACAAAGAAATCAAATTCAAAGCATTCTTAGAGTTTGCGGATGAAGTATTGGACGCAGACTACATCGCGATGGGTCACTATGTTCGTCGTACTTTCCCAACACAAGAAGAGCTCGATGCGGGCGTAAAACCAGAAATGCTGCGTGGCTTAGACGGCAACAAAGACCAAAGCTATTTCCTATATACGCTAAGTTCAGATCAAGTGGCACGCAGCCTATTCCCAGTTGGTGAATTAGAGAAGCCTGAAGTGCGACGCATTGCTGAAGAGCAAGACTTGATCACTGCGAAGAAAAAAGACTCAACAGGTATCTGCTTTATTGGTGAGCGTAAGTTCACAGAATTCCTTGGCAAATATCTACCGGCTCAACCAGGTAACATCGAGACACCTGAAGGCCAAGTTATTGGTCAACACCAAGGTTTGATGTACCACACGCTAGGTCAACGTAAAGGCCTGCATATCGGTGGCACCAAAGGCGGTGGCGGTAATGAAGACCCATGGTTTGTTGGTGAAAAAGACCTTAAACGTAATGTTCTGATCGCGGTACAAGGTAAAGACCACCCTCTTTTAAAATCAGAAGGTTTGATCGCTTCTCAGCTTCATTGGGTAAATCGCACACCAATTACTGAAGTTATGACATGCACGGTAAAAACACGTTACCGTCAGACTGATATTCCTTGTACAATCATCCCAATTGACGATGATAACATTAAGGTTATCTTCGATGAGCCGCAAATCGCTGTAACGCCAGGCCAGTCGGCTGTGTTCTACCAAGATGAAGTATGTCTTGGTGGTGGTATCATCGAAAAACGCATCTAACTAATCAAACAAAACGATAGAAAACAACTAGGAGTTACTACGTGGCTAATACACTTTATGACCGTACTATTGCTTTCGCTGGAATTTGCCAAGCTGTGGCTTTGGTTCAACAAGTAGCGAAAGACGGCCGTTGTGATAAAGATGCCTTCGAAGCTTCACTCAATGCCATTTTAAATACTAACCCAGCGAACACTGTGGGTGTATTTGGCCGTGAGGCGAACCTAAAGCTAGGCCTTGAATGCTTAGTAAAAGGTATCGACAGTACTCCTGCTGGTAGCGACATTACTCGCTACATCATCAGCTTGATGGCGCTTGAACGTAAACTATCTGCTCGTAATGACTCTATGTCACAGCTTGGCGATCGTATTCAAACTGCAGAGCGTCAAACTGAGCACTTCGATCTGTTTGACGAGCAAATGATCAGCAACCTTGCGAGCATCTACTTAGATGTAGTGAGCCCTATTGGCCCTCGTATTCAGGTTTCTGGTACGCCAGCTGTACTTCAACAGACGTCGAGCCAGCATAAGGTTCGTGCTCTGCTGCTATCAGGCATTCGAAGCGCTGTGTTATGGCGTCAAGTTGGCGGTAAACGTCGCCACCTTATCTTCGGTCGCAAGAAGATGATCGAGCAGGCTCAAATCCTGCTAGCTCGCATGTGATTTATTAGCTCGCGCCTCGTCGCGAGCTTGTTTTTTGTACCAACACAATTCTCACGCAAACGATTGCGCAATATGCGTGACAATTGAGATTGTTACTGGTATAAACCTCTCAAAATTTAGAAAACTCAATTCAGGAGAACACCATGGAACTGTCAGCATTGACTGCTGTTTCACCAGTAGACGGCCGTTACGGAAGCAAGACTGTTGCATTACGCAGCATCTTTAGTGAGTTTGGCCTACTAAAGTACCGCTCTATCGTTGAAGTTCGTTGGTTACAAAAGCTTGCAGCTACAGATGCAATCAAAGAAGTACCAGCGTTCAGTGCAGAAGCTAACCAGTTTCTTGATGAACTAGCTGCTAACTTCAGTGAAGAAGATGCTCTACGTATCAAAGAGATCGAGCGCACGACTAACCACGACGTTAAAGCGGTTGAGTACTTCTTGAAAGAGAAAGTTGCTGGCGTTCCTGAACTTCACGCTGTAAACGAATTTATTCACTTTGCATGTACTTCTGAAGACATCAACAACACCTCTCACGCGCTTATGCTTAAAGAAGCTCGTGATACCGTGATTCTTCCAGAAATCCGTAACGTAATTGATGCTATCAAAGCACTTGCGAACGAGTACCGTGATATTCCATTACTGTCTCGCACACACGGTCAGCCAGCTTCTCCTTCTACAATGGGTAAAGAGATGGCTAACGTTGCGTACCGTATGGAACGTCAATACAAGCAAATCGAAAACGTTGAGATCCTAGCGAAAATCAACGGTGCTGTAGGTAACTACAACGCACACCTTTCTGCATACCCAGAAGTTGAATGGCACCAGTTCAGCGAAGAGTTCATCACTGAATCTCTTGGCGTAACTTGGAACCCGTACACAACTCAAATCGAACCTCACGATTACATCG
Organism: Vibrio sp. SG41-7; assembly: GCF_014164465.1. NCBI lineage: Bacteria > Pseudomonadati > Pseudomonadota > Gammaproteobacteria > Vibrionales > Vibrionaceae > Vibrio > Vibrio sp. SG41-7. Next base: position 89,293 of record NZ_JACJFF010000006.1, read on the forward strand.
CTGAGCTGTTTGATGCTGTTGCTCGTTTCAACACAATCCTTCTGGACTTCGACCGTGACGTTTGGGGCTACATCGCTCTTGGTCACTTCAAGCAGAAGACTATTGCTGGCGAAATCGGCTCTTCTACAATGCCGCATAAAGTTAACCCAATTGACTTCGAAAACTCTGAAGGCAACCTTGGTCTAGCGAACGCAGTATTTAGCCACCTAGCACAAAAACTTCCAGTTTCTCGCTGGCAGCGTGACCTTACTGACTCTACGGTTCTTCGTAACCTAGGTGTTGGTGTTGGCTACGCAATCATTGCATACACTTCGACTCTGAAAGGTATTAGCAAGCTTGAAGTTAACCGTGCTGCGCTACTTGCTGAGCTAGACAAAAACTGGGAAGTATTGGCTGAACCAGTACAAACAGTAATGCGTCGTTACGGCATCGAGAAGCCATACGAAAAGCTAAAAGAGCTAACTCGTGGTAAACGTGTAGATGGCGAAGGCATGCGTGCATTCATCGATGGTCTTGAAATCCCTGCAGACGAGAAAGTACGTCTAAAAGAGATGACGCCAGCGAACTACATCGGTCAAGCAATCGAGCTAACTGACAAGCTGTAAAATTCGAATTTCGAATCACAGAATAGACTAAGGCTTCCCATGTGGAAGCCTTTTTGTTGAGGGGAACAAAGTGTATTGAGCACAAGAGTCGTTAGCAAAATAATACAAAGCCATCCCGCCTAATTGCCCTGCTCATATCAGTCCGTGCGATATCAACCAATGAATATCGTAACGCTTCATCACCAGTAACCCTTTATCACCAGACACATATCCCCCGGAGACTTACTCTCTTGAATGACAAGATCAAAAAATGCCTCCCGAAGGAAGCCTTTAGAATACATATTGCCGCTTAACGAAAGCAGCTTGTGTTAGAAATTACATGTTACGTAAAGACGCAATACGCTTATCTAGCGGTGGGTGGCTCATTAGAAGCTCTGTTAGAGACTTCTTACCGTTGATACCAAATGCCATCATAGAACCTTCTAGTTGTGGCTCATGGCTCACCTTTAGGCGCTCTAGCGCTGCAATCATCTTCTCTTTACCTACTAGGTTCGCTGCACCTGCATCGGCATGGAATTCACGATGACGGCTGTACCACATCGTAATGAAGCTTGCTAAGAAACCAAATACCAATTCCAACACCATAGACACACCGAAGTACACCATCATGTTGCTGCCACCCTCTTCTTCGTTGTCATTCGACGCAACAATGTTGGCGATGAAACGAGATAGGAAGATAACGAACGTGTTCACTACACCTTGCATTAACGTCATGGTCACCATATCACCGTTCGCGATGTGGCTCACTTCATGCGCTAATACTGCTTCAGCTTCATCACGCGTCATGTTGTGCAGCAGACCTGTTGATACTGCTACCAATGAATCGTCACGCTTAGCACCCGTCGCGAATGCGTTAATGTCTGGCGAGTCGTAGATCGCCACTGTTGGCATACCAATACCAACTTGTTGAGATTGACGGCTTACCGTCTCCATCAACCAATGTTCTGTTTCGTTACGTGGGCTTTCAATGACCATGCCGCCTACTGAGCGTAGCGCCATTTTCTTTGACATCATTAATGAGATGAATGAGCCGCCAAAACCAAACACCGCAGCCATTAACAACAAGCCAGAGAGGCTTCCTGGTTGCATAGCTGTGACTGCATATACAATATTAAGAACAACACTTAGTACCAATACAACCGCAAGGTTGGTTGCAAGGAACAACATTACTCGCTTCATTACTTATCTCCGCATGAAAGCTGTTTTTATAAAACTTATTGTTATAGACAAGGCAGACAGCAATAGATTCCAACCTTGAAGACTTATACTTACTTATACATATAGTCTTAGATTAAGAAAACAAGGTTAAGCATTAAATTGCAACATTTGATTACGAGATTGTAGATGAGTTAATCATGGTCTATTAGACCTAAGTCGTATGGTGTCGATATAACAATCCGTTTACAGTGACCTCAGATGATTTATTGGCTAGTCCATGTACAAAAAGGGAAGGATCATGGTTGAAGGTACTAACACTCAAATGGCTATCGATTTACTGTGCTGTCACCTAGGGATTACTGAAGAAGAAGCAAAAAAGCAGATTGGGATCCTAACTCCACAAACGGCACAGACAAAAATCACAGAAACGCAACAAGCATTAATGGGACTGACAAAAGAACATTAATCCCAAACTTGTTCAAAAGACCCGTTTTTACAAACGTATGGTCTAAAGGCTTAACATAGCAAAAGGGCTGCAATCGCAGCCCTTTTCTTATTTAGTACACAAGGTGAGAATCAAAGCGCAAGTAAAGGCTGCACATCAATGTACTTACCAATGTTCTTAGACTTTGCTCTTGGTACGTAAGGGATTTCACCTAACTTCGGCGCACCTAGCTTGTCTTCAAGCATCGCAATAATATCAGCATAATGTTCAGTGCCTGGATTAATGCGGTTCGCTACCCAACCTACTAGGTTTAGACCATCTGCACGAATCGCTTCAGCAGTTAACAGAGCGTGGCTTAAACAACCCAGCTTAATACCAACAGTCAGGACAACTGGAAGCTGCTCTTTCTTAACCCAACTAGATAAGTATTCGTCATCTGAAACGGGTACACGCCAACCACCAGCACCTTCAACTAAAACGATGTCAGAGTTTTGCTTATGTTGTTCTAGCTTCGCTGATAATACCGCTTCATCAACCACGACACCGTCATGCTTAGCTGCGATATGAGGTGATGATGGTAGCAACAATGCATACGGGTTAACGTCTTCGTAAGCAACATCTTGCGTCGCAGCTTCTTGAAGGTGCAATGCATCACTGTTACGTAACCCTTCAGGGTATTGTTCACACCCTGCAGCAACTGGTTTATAACCAATTGTTGATAAATCCTGTGCGGCCAAAGCTTGAAGAATCGCTTTTGAAACCACAGTTTTTCCCACTTCGGTATCCGTACCTGCAATGAATAATGCATCAATCATAATTGAATAACCCCTAAACAAACTTGATATGTTGCTGGTAAGAAACCTTGATGGTTTTTAAACTCTCGATATTCCCGTTCAACAAGCTGCAACATGCGGCGACTTGTTAAACCTTGTGAGCGACCACTTACGTGATTAGCGCCGATACCTTTAAGGTCGCGCATCAGTTCAAACGCAGTGTCGTACCAAACGGTGATGGTGGGCAAGTCTAGTTGATGAGCAGTACAGCTAGATTGCGCTAACGCAATTTTTACCTGATTGATTGTAATAAAATGGTTAACGTGTTGATGTGCGTCAATTTTGGACCATGATTTTTCCAGTTCAAACAGTGACCCATCAAGCAAAGTTGAGAAAATCACACGCCCGCCAACCGCTACAACGCGCTTCACCTCTTTTAAAGGCGAGGATAAATCATCACACCATTGTAACGCTAAGCTTGAAAAAACGATGTCAAAACACCCATCTTCAAACGGCAATTGTTCGGCATCGGCTTGTTGATATAAAGAAACCGATGCACCACAGCGCTGCTCTGCCCTTTCTAACATTCCAACAGAAAGATCAGCACACACCACTTCAGCACCGCGCTTCACCATCTGTTCAGAGAAGTAGCCAGTACCACAACCTAAATCGAGCACCTTTAAGCCAGAAAGGTCTCTCGGTAGCTTGTCTAGGAGTCGGTAGCCGACATCGCGCTGGAACTCAGCGTGCTTGTCATACGTTGTCGCTGCTTTACCGAAGGCTTCGGCAATCGCACTCTTATCTTGGCCTACGTAATTATGCACTACTGCTTCTTGTGACATTTACTGAGCCTCTTTCTTTAATTCAAAGCTTGATTCTATGCTTGGTTTGCTTCCAGAGTCGTTGCTTCGCTCTATTGCTTGAAGCAACGAGTCAGTTAACTGAAGAATCTGTTCCTGACTATGGTTCGCCGTTAAGGTAATACGCAAACGAGCAGTCCCAATAGGCACCGTTGGTGGCCTTATTGCCGTTACCCAAACTTGATTGCGCTTTAACTCTTCGGCAATAGATAATGCAGCTTGAGCTTCGCCAATAACGAACGGCTTGATTGGAGTCTGAGTATCAATAAAGCCTTTCACGCCACTCATCTGCTCAGCATAAAGGGCGCCAAGTTCTGTCAACTTCTCTCGACGCCATTCTTGCGTCTGAATCATCTGACACGCATGAGACAAAGCCACCGCTTGTGAAGGGGGCATCGCTGTCGAATACACATGATGACGAGCAAACTGAGTTAAGTAGTCACCCACCTCTGACGAACAAAGAATCGCAGCACCAGAAAGGCCAAATGCTTTACCAAAGGTCACCACCAAGATATCAGGTGAGATTTGTGCCGCACTGCAGCTCCCAGCCCCTTTATCACCTAATACGCCAATACCGTGGGCATCATCAACCGCCAACCAACTGTCGTATTGATGAGTCAGGTTAGATATCTGGCTAAGAGGCGCTTTGTCGCCATCCATGCTAAACACACCTTCAGTCACGACTAACGATTGTGGAGAGCGACTTAGTAAAGACTCGAGGTGCTGCGTATCGTTGTGCTTGAAACGTTTCATTGTCGCAGGAGAAAGCATCCCCGCTTCCATCAAAGAGGCGTGGTTAAGCTTATCTTGCAGTAGAGAATCGTCTTTCTCGAGCAGAGAAAACAACAAGGCTTGATTAGCACTGAAACCAGAACTAAAGAGAATGGCACGTTCAAAGCCAAGCCATTCACACAGCTGAGCCTCTAAATTTCGATGAGCAGGACTAAAGCCCGTGACCAATGGCGATGCTGCACTGCCAGCACCATATTGGGAAAGTCCGGTTTGCCATGCATCGACCAGTTCAGGATCGTTTGCCAAACCTAAATAGTCATTACTCGAAAAATTAATGAAGCTAGAACCTTCGCTCGTAAGCAAAGGACCATTACTGTTTTCTAACACTTTAAGTTGACGAGTTAATCCTTGCTCACGGCGATGAGCAAGGGCATCTTTAATACGAGATTTAAACAGTGGCATCGTAGAACATGTCATCTTTCGTTGGACGAGCAGCAACGCGCTCCACCACTTGATCTAACAGTTCGTTTTCTTGAATTTCATCAGGCTTCTGAGCCACTTGTTGGCTGTTGATACCTAACTTCTTAAACAGCTGCATATCCGTGTCTTCATCTGGGTTTGGTGTAGTCAGTAGCTTACAACCGTAGAAGATAGAGTTCGCGCCAGCCATGAAACACATCGCTTGCATCTGTTCATTCATATTCTCACGACCCGCTGATAGACGAACCGCAGACATTGGCATCATGATACGAGCAATGGCAATCAGTTTGATAAAATCGAAAGACTCAACATCGTCGACGTTTTCCATCGGTGTGCCTTTCACTTTTACGAGCATGTTGATTGGCACACTTTCAGGGTGTACAGGAAGGTTAGCAAGTTCAACAAGTAAGCCGGCACGGTCATTGGTGCTTTCACCCATACCAATAATACCACCAGAGCAGATCTTCATACCGGCATCACGCACGTGAGATAAGGTATCTAAACGATCTTGGTAAGTACGAGTAGTAATGATGCTGCCGTAGAACTCAGGAGACGTATCAAGGTTATGGTTGTAGTAATCCAAACCCGCATCCGCTAACTCACCCGCTTGATCGGGCGTTAACATGCCCAGTGTCATACAGGTTTCCAAGCCCATGCCTTTCACACCTTTGATCATGTCGGTAAGGTGAGGCATATCGCGCTCTTTCGGGTTTTTCCATGCAGCGCCCATACAAAAGCGAGTTGAGCCCGCATTCTTAGCTTTTAGCGCAGCATCCAAAACACGCTCGACTTCCATTAAGCGTTCTTTGTCGACATCCGTTCGGTAGTGAGCACTTTGAGGGCAGTACTTACAATCTTCAGGACAAGCACCCGTCTTTATCGATAGAAGCGTACTCACTTGCACGTGGTTGTGCTCTTGGTACCGTCTATGAACGACTTGAGCTTCAAACATTAAATCCATAAACGGTTTTTCAAGCAGTGCTGTTACTTCAGCAACTGTCCAGTCATGACGAACTTCCACGTGTCGATCCTTTTTTATTATTTGATGTTGCATCTCTATTAATAGAGATTGCATTTATGCTTGGCTAGTCTACCGACAAGCTTTAGACTGTCAACACATTGATAATATCAAAAGTTTACATCTGGTTATTTTTTAACCACATCAAGAATGGAAGTTACTATGGATCTCGCCTTTGACCGCCAGCATATCTGGCATCCTTACACATCAACGTTAACACCTCTGACCTGCTACCCAGTCACCAACGCAGACGGTGTTTACCTAGAATTAGAAGGCGGAAAACGAATTATTGATGGTATGTCATCTTGGTGGTCAACCATCCACGGCTACAATCATCCAAAGCTCAATGCTGCGGCTCACAGCCAAATCGATAAGGTTTCACACGTTATGTTTGGCGGTATCACCCACCGGCCCGCTATCGATTTATGTAAGAAACTGCTGAATTTAGCGCCAAGTAATCTAGAGCACGTATTCTTGGCCGATTCAGGTTCAGTGGCCGTGGAAGTTAGCCTTAAAATGGCACTGCAGTACTGGCATGCTAAAGGGCAACCGCGTTCAAAGTTCCTAACGCTAAGAGATGGTTACCACGGTGATACCTTCGCAGCGATGTCAGTGACCGATCCGAATAACTCGATGCATAGCCTTTACAAAGGCTTTTTGCCTGAGCACATTTTCGCTGATTCGCCAAAAACCGGCTTTTGGGATGATTGGAATTCAAGTGACATCAATAGCTTTCGAGAGAAACTCACAGCCCATCATGAAGAGGTTGCCGCCGTAATCTTAGAGCCTATCGTTCAAGGCGCTGGCGGCATGCGCATCTACCACCCTGAGTTCCTAAAACAAGTTCGCTTACTGTGTGATGAATTCAACGTATTACTTATTTTGGATGAGATTGCGACCGGATTTGGCCGAACAGGCAAACTGTTCGCCTGTGAGCATGCCGATGTTCAACCCGATATCTTATGCGTAGGCAAGGCTTTAACTGGCGGCTATATGACGCTGTCAGCGACGCTTGCGAGCAAAGAAGTCGCAGACACCGTATGTGGCGGTGAAGCGGGTTGTTTTATGCACGGGCCTACCTTTATGGGCAACCCTTTAGCTTGTGCTGTGGGTGCAGCAAGTTTATCCATCATCGAGCAAGGCCATTGGAAAAATCAGACTCAACAGATTGAACAACTCTTTTCTGAGTTGCTACCACCGTTGCGAGAGCATGACCTTGTCAAAGACGTTCGTTGGTTAGGCGCTATTGGCGTTGTTGAAACACATACACCTGTCGATATGAAAACCATTCAAGCGCACTTTGTAGAGCAAGGTGTTTGGATCCGCCCATTTGGTAAGTTGATTTATATGATGCCTCCGTTCATTAGCAAACCGGAACATATCGAACAGCTTGTTTCATCCATTGATTGCGCATTAAAAGATAGCCGCTGCTTTAAATAGAAGACAAAACTATGACCTCTCCTTGCTGGTTCATTTGCTATCTGCAATATTGAAGTTAAGGAGAGGTCGGTTAGTTATTATCGACAATAGAGAACGACCGCCTTCTAACGAAGTTGGCTGTCTTTACTTGCTCTGCGATTGAACAATGAGTGACGATGCGCAACGTGTTCAAACATGGACTGGCATCCAATACAGAAACGCACGCCTTTAATCGCTAGCCGTCTCTTTTCTGATATTTCATCACCGCACTCGTCACAATAATGCAAGCTTTCCCCACTTTGAATGCTCCCTCTTACACGAGAGATTTCATCATCAATGGTATTTTGAATTTGCTGACTGACGCTATCGTCACCTGCCCATCCTACGGCCATAAGTCCTCCTCTGTATTTGCATGAGAAAATTTATACCTACCGCGGTAAGAGCATATTATAACCACATTATCGACTTGCAATAATCATCAAAATTAAGAAAACACTATTACGCACAGGTAACAAAGTTAATTATTTCTCACCATTGCCCCATTCTATAGGCAATAAAAAACCCAGCCTGCTGGCTGGGTTTTATTAGCAATCTAATGCTGAATCAGTCTAATTAACCAATGTGCGTTACGCCGCCCATGTATGGTTGAAGTACTGTTGGGATAGCAATACGGCCATCTGCTTCTTGGTTGTTCTCAAGAATAGCAACCATAGTACGACCAACAGCAAGACCAGAACCGTTTAGTGTGTGTACAAGTTCAGGTTTCTTCTCGCCTTTACGACGGAAACGAGCTTGCATACGACGCGCTTGGAAATCCCACATGTTTGAACAAGAAGAAATTTCACGGTAAGTCTCTTGTGCTGGAACCCATACTTCTAAGTCGTAAGTTTTCGCAGAACCGAAGCCCATGTCACCTGTACATAGAATCACTTTACGGTAAGGAAGCTCTAGAAGTTGAAGTACTTTCTCAGCATGACCTGTTAGCTCTTCAAGCGCTGCCATTGAGTCTTCTGGCTTAGTGATTTGTACTAGCTCAACTTTGTCGAATTGGTGCATACGGATAAGACCACGAGTGTCACGACCGTAAGAACCCGCTTCAGAACGGAAACATGGAGTGTGAGCTGTCATCTTAAGTGGCAGTTCAGCTTCATCAGTAATCGTGTCACGAACCATGTTCGTTACCGGTACTTCTGCCGTAGGGATAAGCGATAGAGTCTTAAGAGGTACGTCACTTACTTGTTCAGTTAGCGGGCTTGTGTGGAACAAGTCTTCGCCGAACTTAGGAAGTTGACCAGTACCGTATAGGCTATCGTGGTTCACTAGGTACGGCACGTACATTTCTGTGTAGCCGTGCTCATCAGTGTGAAGATCCAGCATGAACTGAGCAATAGCACGGTGTAGACGTGCAAATTTGCCTTTCATCACGATGAAACGAGAACCCGAGATTTTAACTGCGCTAGCAAAATCAAGACCGCCAGACATTTCGCCTAGATCTACGTGATCTTTCACTTCGAAGTCGTAAGTCTTAGGTTGACCCCAACGAGAAACTTCTACGTTGTCGTCTTCATCTTTACCGTCTGGCACTTCTGCATCAGGTAGGTTAGGAATTGACATGGTGATCGTTTCTAGCTCAGATTGAAGCTCAGCCAATGTTACTTTAGCTTGGTCTAGTTCTGCGCCTAAGTTGCCTACTTCAGCAAGGATACGCTCAGCTTCTTCATGGTCGCCTTTTGCTTTCGCTTGACCAATGGACTTCGATCGAGAGTTACGTAACGCTTGCAGCTCTTCAGTTTTCATCTGAAGGGACTTACGTTTTTCTTCAAGTTCACGAATTGTCTCTACATCAAGGGTGAAGCCTCGACGTGCTAATTTTGCCGCTGTTTCATCCAGCTCAGCTCGAAGTAATTTAGAATCCAGCATTGCTAATCCTATGCTTTAGTTATTTGAATATTCAGTAGATTGCTACTGAATCACTGCTAAACCCCTAAAACTGGTGCTATTTCGACCAATTTCAAACGATTTAATTGAATTTTTATGACTAGGTAACGATATCCAAAAAAGACTACTTTTCATAGCGTTTTTGTGGGCTTTTTGCGTCCAAATCCGCCAGATAATCTAGCTTCTCGCCAATTTTAGTCTCTAAGCCTCGTTTTGTTGGGAAATAGTATTGCTTCTCTCCCATTTCAGGGGGCAAATACTTTTCGCCGGCTGCGTAGGCACCAGGTTCGTCATGAGCATAACGGTATTCTTGCCCGTAGCCCATGTCCTTCATCAAAGTTGTGGGTGCATTTCGTAAATGATGAGGAACTTCATACTCAGGTAGATTGTGTGCATCCGTTAACGCTTGCTTCCAAGCGGTATAAACGGCGTTACTCTTTGGTGCACACGCGAGATAAACAACCGCCTGTGCAATAGCACGCTCCCCTTCGGCAGGACCAATTCGAGTGAAGCAGTCCCAAGCGGACATTGCGACCTGCATTGCTCTTGGGTCAGCGTTGCCGATATCTTCAGAAGCTATCGCTAGCAAGCGTCTTACGATATACAAAGGGTCACAACCCGCAGCAATCATTCTTGCTGACCAATACAACGCCGCATCAGGGTTTGAACCGCGAATCGATTTGTGAACAGCGGAGATCAAGTCGTACCAAATATCGCCCTTATTATCAAAGCGAGCGACTTTCTCCCCTGCTACCTCAGCCAGCAACTGTAACGTTATCGCTTTCTCGCCTTTGTCGTTGTCTTCCGCCATGTCATACAGCAGCTCAAGATAGTTGAGCGACATACGTGCGTCACCGTTGACCAGTTCAGCGAGGCGATCTAAGACGTTATCAGCAAAATCAGCCGTCACATCACCCAGACCGCGCTGTTTATCTTCAATAGCTTGGCGAATAACGAGAGAAATATCATCGGTATGAAGCGAAGTCAGCTTGTAAACACGCGCACGTGACAACAAAGCATTGTTCAGTTCAAAGGATGGGTTTTCTGTGGTCGCGCCAATAAAGGTCACGGTGCCATCTTCAATATGTGGCAAAAAGGCATCTTGCTGACTTTTGTTAAAGCGATGGACTTCGTCCACAAACAGGATCGTTCTGCGCCCTGCTTGTTTATTTTCACGCGCTTTTTCAATCGCAATACGAATGTCTTTAACACCCGAGGTTACCGCTGATACGCGCTCAACTTCAGCATTCGCATAATTTGCTGCCACTTCCGCCAGCGTGGTTTTACCGGTGCCAGGAGGCCCCCATAAAATCATCGAGTGAATATGGCCCGCTTCCAACGCTCTACGAAGTGGTTTACCTGGGCCTAATATATGCTGCTGACCGATGTACTGTTCGACAGTTTCAGGTCTCATACGAGCAGCAAGGGGACGAAAATCTTCGTCCCCTGCAAAATCTAAGCTGTAATTACTCAATTGCAATCTCTTGATTCGTTGATGGCATCTGTGCCTATCGACGTATTACCAAATGATCTGCTTCATTAGATCAGTTTCTTTGGTCGTCGACCTCGACACCTTCCGGTGCCACAAAAGTAAAGCGGTCTGCTGCAGGTTTACCTAAGTCAACATTGCTAAAAGTAAACTCACCTTTCTGACCGTCTTGTTCAATCACGTTAAAGCCCTGAACAATACCCTTTTCAGTGATCTTAATCTGGAAGTCGCCCTGATTAGAATCTACGGCTGTCGGCGTTAGCGTAAATTGGTTACCGGTTTGCGCGACATTGTAGTTGTCCCAATCGCTTTCTTGGTTACGAGTCAGCAAGACAAAAGGTGTTTGCGATGTGGCTTGTTCTTGCCAGTAAATGCTCACTTGTTCAATGAATGGGCTGTAGTACCACAAGCTTTGACCATCAGATACCAATAGGTTTTCATCAGGGAAAGTCGTTTCCCAACGGAATAAGCTTGGGCGTGCAATCTCAACCGTGCCCTCGCCTTCCATAACAACATCACCATCAGGGCTAGTCACGACTTGTTTAAAGTCGGCGCTAAAACCTGCATTCAATGACAAGCGACTACTCAGTTCTTCTTTCGGAGAAGCCAATACTGAAAAGCTCATAAATAAAAGTGCGAATACTTTTTTCATCAATAATCCTGTTAGAACATACGTCGGTCATATTTTCGATTTGACCGACTTAATAGTTATGAGTTCCGAGCGGAACTAATCTTTTGGTGGCGCTGGTGCTAGGACTTCACGGTTACCGTTATGGCCCGGAGCACTCACAATGCCTTGAGCTTCAAGCTGCTCAACAATTCGTGCCGCACGGTTATAGCCAATCTTGAATCGACGTTGTACGCCAGAAACTGAACCACGACGTGAATGGACAACGTGTTCTACCACTTGATCAAACAGTGGATCGACTTCTTCATCGCCTTCCATCTTCTCACCCGGTAACAGTGTTTCCGGGGTTTGGTCGCCGTTCGTAATCTCTTCAATATAGTTTGGCTTACCGCGTGCTTTCCAGTTGTTCACTACCGCGTGTACATCATCATCAGATGCAAACGCACCGTGTACACGAGTTGTGTGGCTTGAACCCGGTGGTAAGTACAACATATCACCCATACCCAATAATGATTCTGCACCACCTTGGTCAAGAATAGTTCTTGAATCCGTTTTGGTTGATACCGTAAAGGCAACACGTGTTGGGATGTTTGCTTTAATAAGACCAGTAATAACATCCACCGAAGGACGCTGAGTTGCTAAGATCAAGTGAACACCAGCCGCACGCGCTTTCTGCGCCAAACGTGCAATCAGTTCTTCCACTTTCTTACCGACTACCATGATTAAATCGGCGAATTCATCGACGACAACCACAATATAAGGCAGTTTTTCCAACAATGGTGCTTCAGGGTCCATGCTGTCGCCCGGTTTCCACAGTGGGTCATGAATTGGGTGACCCGCTTCCGCGGCCATCTTCAATTTGTCGTTGTAGCCTTTAATGTTACGAACACCGAGAGCCGACATCAATTTATAACGACGTTCCATTTCACCTACACACCAACGAAGGGCGTTAGATGCATCTTTCATGTCAGTCACAACTTCAGACAATAGATGTGGAATACCTTCATAGATAGATAATTCCAACATTTTCGGGTCGATCATGATGAAGCGAACATCTTCCGGCGATGCCTTGTAAAGCATACTCAAGATCATCACGTTTACACCAACCGACTTACCAGAACCGGTTGTACCAGCAACCAGAACATGTGGCATCTTCGATAGGTCAGCAATAACCGCTTCACCAGCAATGTCTTGTCCGAGAACAACGGTCGTTGGTGACTTCGCTTCTTGGAACTGAGGGCTGCCCACCACATCGGAGAAGAATACGGTTTGACGGCTCATGTTCGGCAATTCTAAACCAACATAAGGTTTACCCGGTATTACCTCGACGACACGTACTGCCAATGCAGAAAGCGAACGAGCTAAGTCCATAGAAAGGCCAGAAATACGGCTTACTTTGACGCCCGGAGCCAGATCGAGTTCAAATCGAGTGATGACAGGACCTGGGAAAATATCAACCACATCAGCTTTGATCTTGTAGTCCGCTAGCTTCGATTCAACAAGACGAGCGATCGCCTCTAGTGCATCGCGGTCAATAAAGGTTTCGCGTTTTTCAGGGTGGAACAACAACTCAAGCGTTGGCAATGGTTCGGCCGGTTTCGGTAAGTTAACATCTTGCTGTACCAGGAACGGGTTTTGTGTCGCCGCCATGTTCGCTTGTGCCTCAGAGACAAGGCTTTGGAAGGCTGCTACATCTTGATCTGGGTGAAGAGGCTCTTCTTCTGTTACCTGTTCCCAAGGAAGATCAACCGTTGGCTCTTGAGTTTGTTCGTTTGATTGCTCAAATTCTGAATTATTTTGTTGGTTAACTAAAGACTCAGGTTGCTCTGCATTATCTTCTTCAATCGATACAGACTCGAACTCTGAAGGCTGCTCATAACTTTGTTCTTCAGCCACATTAAACGGTGATGCTTGTACTGAGAAATCGTCTTCGCTTGGTTCTTCTGGTTCACCCATTGGCGAAGCGTATAACGATTCAGGTTGAACATCTTCCGTATCGAATTCACTCTCAACTTCTGGAGTGCGATCAACTTCGGAAGTGCTATCGACTACTGACTCAGCACTTTCAAGGTCAATGTCAGTAGGGACAACTTCTGGTTGGTCGTTCTGCATGTATTGTTGGTACGCAGCCTGAGATTCGTGAGCATCCGTCTGATCTTGCTCAGCGAGATCATCTTCATACATAGCGGCATTTTCTAGCTGCTCTATCGTCGCATTCAACTGCTTCGAGCGCTCAATGCCTTCTTCGAAAGGTTCTTCTGGCGCGTGGTAAACAGGAGCGACAGAGATAGGTTGCTCTGGTTGAATTTCAGGTTGAACTTGCGGTGCCTCATAAGTAGAAACCTCTGGCTTAGCTGGAGCCTCTACTGGCATATGGATATTGTAATGACGCTTCGACGTTGCGCTGTTGTCCAACGCATTTACGCCAGTGTCTGAAGAGTCGTTGGTCGCAGAGAAGCTCATCGCAGGGTCGAGCTGATCTTGTTCTGCTTCTTTATACCCTTCTATAGCCTTACCTTCGATAAGATTGTCTTCTAACGCAGGGACATCACGGAAAGTCGGCTTTTGATGACGTTCCGTTAGAGAATCTCTGTCTGTCGATTCTTTCAATTCAGGCTCAAGTAGCTCTTGATCTTGGCCACGAGCCTTATTAACAGCAGATGTAAAAAATTTAATGGCACATTCGCCTAGCCATTCCACAATACTTAACCAAGAAATTCCGGTTAATAGCGTCAAGCCAGCTCCCCATAAGAAAAGAAGAACTAGCGTACTACCGAGAACATTTAACGTAGGAAGCGCAAGGCTTGTTAGTACGTCACCCACGACGCCACCTGACGAAAAGTACCAAATGTCGTCAAAGTTGATATCGGCTAGACCGCAACTAGTAAGAATCAGGACAGTAAGACCAAGTAAGCGAGTACCCCACAGCATGAAATCGATCTGCTCGTCTTCATTGCGTTTACGGAATAATACCCACGCAGCAACCGTTACCAAGATAGGTAAAGGGTAAGCCAGAGAACCAAACACAAAGAAAAGCGTATCCGCCAACCATGCACCTAAGTAGCCACCCGCATTTTGAATGTCACCACCCCACGCCGTTTGCGACCATGATGGGTCTGCAGGACTAAAAGTTAATAACGCAACGGCAAGTAGAATAGAGAAGAGAACACCCATAATCAGGCTGCACTCTTTTAGACGTTGAGAACCATTCAAACGAGGAGACTGAGGCTCTTCACTCGTTTTAATGATTGTTTCTACTTTATTACTACTCTGCTTGAACATAAACCAACTTAATAATTAAACGGAATAAAACATCTCGAGCGACCAAAGCCGCCCGTTTCAATGAAACTACTGTTGATTTAACCATATCAAACAGAAAAACCCAATTCCAGAAAGCAAGAAAGCGGAACAAATGTCCGCTTTCTTTCATTTCACCAATTGTGACTAACGAGTTTTAATCACAAGTTGATTGGTTTGTTTCACTTCTTCCATTACAACGTAAGTTCGAGTGTCGTTTACGCCCGGTAGACGAAGTAACGTATCACCCAGTAGCTTACGGTAAGCACCCATATCCGATACACGTGTTTTTAGAAGATAGTCAAAATCACCCGACACTAAATGACACTCTTGGATGTCATCCAGTTTCTGCACAGCGGTGTTGAATTGTTCGAACACATCTGGAGCACCACGGTTCAACGTAATTTCAACAAACACTAAAAGTGAAGCATCAAGATACTGTGGGTTCAGCAACGCTGTGTACCCAGTAATGTAACCTTGACGTTCTAAACGACGAACACGCTCAAGACATGGAGTTGGAGAAAGTCCTACTCGTTTTGAGAGTTCAACGTTTGAGATACGACCGTCTTTTTGCAACTCATTAAGAATGTTGCGGTCAATACGATCTAGTTCCTTGGACGGCTTCTTATAATTGTCTGCCATTTTTTATTCCACCTTATTACTTCCTTGCAAAAAAATATACTACAACTTTTTAATATTCGGTATCAAATTCTATCTAAACCTATCTATACTAGATATTAATTCGACAGAATTACCCTACACATAGATAAAACAACCATAATATAATGAGGAGTCAGGATGATCATTGGCGTACCGAAGGAAATCAAGAACCACGAATACCGCGTTGGTATGACCCCAGCTAGCGTGAGAGAACTAATCTCACATAGCCACCAAGTTTTTGTTGAAACCAATGCCGGTACTGGTATCGGTTTTTCAGACGATGATTACATCGCTGTAGGCGCATCCATTCTTCCTACTGCTGCTGACGTTTTCGCGAAAGCAGAGATGATTGTAAAGGTTAAAGAACCTCAAGCTGTCGAGCGAGCTATGCTTCGTGAAGGGCAAATATTATTTACCTATTTACACCTTGCACCAGATTTTCCACAAACGGAAGAGCTAATCAAGAGCAAAGCTGTCTGCGTAGCCTATGAGACTGTAACAGATAATATGGGTCGCTTGCCACTATTAGCACCAATGTCTGAAGTCGCTGGTCGCATGTCTATTCAAGCAGGTGCACAAACACTAGAAAAATCTAACGGTGGTTGTGGTCTTCTTCTTGGCGGCGTTCCTGGTGTTGAACCAGCGAAAGTTGTTGTTGTTGGCGGCGGTGTTGTGGGTGCTAACGCAGCACGTATGGCTGTTGGCCTTCGCGCAGACGTAACCATTCTTGATCGCAACGTAGATACGCTTCGTCGTCTTGATGAAGAATTCCAAGGTCGCGCAAAAGTGGTTTATTCTACTGAAGACGCTATTGAGAAGCATGTTCTAGAAGCAGACCTAGTGATTGGTGCAGTACTAATCCCAGGCGCAGCCGCTCCTAAACTTGTTACAAAAGATCACATCGCTAAGATGAAGCCAGGTTCAGCGGTTGTTGATGTTGCAATCGACCAAGGTGGTTGTTTTGAAACTTCACATGCAACGACTCACGCCGATCCAACTTACATCGTTGATGACGTAGTTCACTACTGTGTTGCTAACATGCCGGGTGCCGTTGCTCGTACTTCTACTTACGCACTAAACAATGCAACACTTCCTTACATTGTTAAGCTAGCGAACAAAGGCTACCGCGAAGCACTTCTATCTGATGAAGGTTTCCTAGAAGGTCTAAACGTAATCCACGGTAAAGTGACTTGTAAAGAAGTTGCAGAGAGCTTTGACCTAGAATATGTAGACCCAGCTG
Organism: Vibrio sp. SG41-7; assembly: GCF_014164465.1. Classification (NCBI taxonomy): domain Bacteria; kingdom Pseudomonadati; phylum Pseudomonadota; class Gammaproteobacteria; order Vibrionales; family Vibrionaceae; genus Vibrio; species Vibrio sp. SG41-7. The sequence goes on from NZ_JACJFF010000006.1 coordinate 106,035, forward strand.
AAGCAATCGCAATGTTTAACTAATGCTGTAATAGCTAACTGAGCGCAATAACCTTCTCGTTGAAGCGTTCAGTTAACTCATACACATTAAACAAAAAGCCAGTACGACATTATGTCGCGCTGGCTTTTTTTGCATTTATAGCTTTGTCTTGTATTTATAGCTTCATTTTTCATTTATGACTTTGTTATGCGTTTATGCGTTT
>NZ_JACJFF010000070.1:0-26760 GCF_014164465.1 Vibrio sp. SG41-7
TGTTGCTGTTGCTGTTGCTGTTGCTGTTGCTGTTGCTTCTGAGCCTGTTCGACAATCTCTAGATTCTTCTTCGCATAAGCATGTTCAGGGTTGTTTTTGATAATACGTTGATACTCTTCAATCGCTTGGTCGTACTTGCCTTGCTTTGCTTGTGCATTGGCGAGGTTGTAGCGAGCATCTTCACCAGAAAGACCTTGTAGCGTCTGCTCGGCCGCTTCGAAATCACCGGCTTTGTATTGCGCGATGCCTTTCCATTCTTGCTGTTCGAACTGTTCTGCGGCTTGTTGAAAGTCCTCATTTTGATACAACTGATAACCCACTTGGTCATCGGTTTTCCAAGGGTTTGCAAACGCAGTATTCGGTTGGCTGAACGAGACAAGCACTGCTAGGCCACACCACATGACCCCTTTTCGAAATAGCCCAAGTGCAGGAAGTAACAGAAACGGTAATAACCAGAAACCGTTGTTCACTCTGGTGTTGAGCGAGTTATTGGTTTTAGTCACTTCTGATGTCGTTGCAACTCGGTCGAGGTAACTTGCGATGTGTTCAACGTCTGAGTTATCAAATTGAACTTCAGTGAACGTACCACCAGAGCGACGAGTCAGGTCGCGCATATTGCCTACGTTGGTTTTCGCAACCACGGTTTGTCCTGAGTCGGTCTGTAACATCGAACCTGTAGGTAACGAGATCGGCGCGCCACTTTCCGTGCCTACAGCCAAGACTGATAATGTCCAATTGCTGCCAGAGAGTAGCGAGTCGATCTCTTTCTTCTCTTGATCATCGATATCATCGCCAATCAGTACCAGATCGCCTTGATAGATATGAGCGCGAGTCATCATCTCAATCGCAAGCTTAACTGCCGATGCTGCATTGCCGCCTTGGAAGGGCATGATATCTGGTGATAGGTTGGGTACCAGGTTCTTAATGGTGTTGATGTCAGACGTTAGCGGACTAATGGTGTAAGCATCACCTGCGTAGGCTACCATTCCCGTTAGGCCTTCTTTCCATAACGAAAGCAGATCCAGAGCCTTGTATCGCGCCTGTGTTAAACGGTTTGGTTTAATGTCAGTGGCATACATAGACTTCGACATATCCATGATCACAACTCGCGCCTGCGTTTTTTCAAAGCTTGGCTGTTCATTTTTTTCAAAGCTTGGACCGGCCAATGCGATGACACCGACCAACCACCAAACACCGAAATAAGTGCTGCGGTTTTTCGATGGCTTGCTCGATTCAGGAGCCAAATAACGGGCGATGTGTGACGCCAATAACCCTTGCTTGGATTGTCTCTTGCTCAGCCACCAAATTGCGGGCAGTACGGCAAGCGCCAAGAACCAATATGGGTAGATAAAAGTAAAGTTAGACATTGTTTCTCCTAATGGCTAACAGCATAAATGCGAAGAACATTGCCGCAGACAAAGGCCATACGAACCATTCTTGTTGTGGTCGCCAGATCTTAGTGGCGTTCGTCACGGGTTCTAATTGGTTGATGGTGTCGTAAATCGTTGCCAGCTCTTTGCTGTCTCGCGCTCGGAAGTACTGACCGCCAGTGCGTTTGGCTATTTCCATTAGAGTACGTTCATCCAAGTCTTGAGCAGTATTGACCTTACGAGTCATGAAGAACTCTTTGACCATCATTTCACCCGCACCGACACCCACGGTGTAAATCGTCGCGTTGTACTTCTTAGCAATATCCGCCGCTTCAAGTGGATCTAATACGCCCGCAGTATTACTGCCGTCACTGAGTAGAATCATTACACGCTGAGGAGCGTCGCTGTCGACAAAGGTTTTGGTGGCAAGGCCGATACCATCACCGATCGCAGTTTGAGTACCAATCAGCTTTAGGACAGCCTGATTGAGTTGTTGTGAGAGCGTGTCTCTGTCTAACGTAAGTGGCGTCTGCAAGTAGGCGTGATCAGCAAATAGCACCAATCCGACTCGGTCGCCTTTTCGTCGCTCAATAAAGTCACTCAATACATGTTTCACCGCAGATAAGCGATCGATGTATTCGCCATTGAACTGCATGTCTTCTTGGCTCATCGAGCCGGAGAGGTCGACAACCAACATCAAATCACGGTGTTTCGGCTGAAACTCAACCGGTTCGCCGTACCAAACTGGACGTGCAATCGCAGTTACCAATAAAAGCCAGATGATGACCGATAACGCCTTGGGTAAGCGACTGCTCGGTGTTTTGGTATTGCTGTCCTCGGGCAAAAACGGAAGCCTTAGAGCATGGCTTGATTCTGATTTTGGTGAGAATAGGTAAACAAGGAGCGGCAGGGGTACTAGGATAAACATCCACCACCAAACAAACTCCATATCTAGTAAATCCCTACTTAGAAACATAGTGCTTAGAAAATCACTCATAACGACCTCGCTTTGGAGGAAGGGCTTTACGAAGCCAGGTTTCGCAGTCATTAACCAATTGCTGTTGAGCCTTTTTCTGTTCGTCGCTCATTAAGGCTGTATCTTGGTAGAGCGCTTGTTGCCATTGCGATTGTTTTGCGGCGAACAACGGCTTCGCCAATTGCGCATCTAAGAACGCCAACCAATCATCACCAGATAAGCCTGCCACTTTGTCGCGTGGAAAATAGCTCAGTGCAGCCTGACGAACGATGTCTTGAGCTGCACTCGGAGACAAGGTATTTGAAGGCTGACTATCACGAAAGCAAGCAAGTGCTTCGTTCTTCGCGTATTGGTTCTTTTGTCTGCGTTTTACAATGAAAAATACTAAGGCGATCAGAACGATGGCCGTGATAATGATTAACCACCAACCCCATGCCAAAGGCCACCATGACGGTGCGCTTGGCGTAATAATAGGGCTCAAGTCGAGAGGTTGATTCATGACTGAACTCCTGATACTTGGCTCATTAACGATTGCGCACAAGACAATGAATTGTATGGGATCGCCAAAGAAAGGCTCATTTGCATAAGCTGTTGTTGTTTCAGATCGAATGCATGACTCAGCTTTTCCTTTTCCTTACTGGATGAAAAGTTAAACCATTGGGTTTTATTGCCGTCGGTGATCTGTTTTGAACCTTTGAAAGCAGTGACACCTTGCTCTAATGGGTCGTAAAAATGCACCAAGCGAACTCGATTATGTCGACGTATTTGATTGATAAGTGAGTAATTACTTTCGTTATAACGGACGAAATCACTGAGCATAATGATATCGCTTCCTTTCGGGCAAAGCTGGTGAAGAGACTTCAGCCCATGCTCTAAGGTTGTGTCGTTGTGATTGTCGTGGTTGGTCAGTGCTGCGTTATTGATTTCTATGACTTTTTGTAAAATACGCAGCGGAGCATGGTTGCTAGCACTGGGTTTAATCTCAATGATCTCTTGGCCAGTATCTATCACTGCGCCAATACGATCTTTTTGAGCAACAGTTAACCAGCAAAGTTGGCTGGCAAAGTGCGCGAGTTGAACCGATTTGAGTAACAAGGTTGAGCCGAAAATCATACTGCTCGACAGATCTAAGAACAAAATCACAGGCTGTTCTCTTTCTTCAGAAAACAGTTTGGTGTGCGCCTTGCCTGTTCTTGCCGTGACGCGCCAATCAATGCTGCGGATATCGTCGCCCGCCTGATATTGACGAACCTCAGAGAAATTCATCCCGCGACCTTTACGATTGCTCTCGTGTTGACCGTTTAGTTGCGACCACAGGCTCTTGGCTGGAGGTAACCAGCGAACAGACTGCGCTTTGTATTGCAGCAGTTCATCCAGATTTAACGTGACGCCGTCACTATGGTTGGGTAATTGATTATTCATGCGCGTATCCCTATGCGCTACCAACCAACGAGATAAGGTGTGCGATCACTTGGTTTGCAGTGACCCCTTCAGCTTGTGCGTGGTAGCTACGAAGCAGGCGGTGACGTAATACCGGGAATGCCATCGCTTGAACATCTTGCGGCGTAACATAGTCGCGGCCAGCAAGCCAAGCGTGAGCGCGGGCACAACGGTCTAACGCGATGGTTGCACGCGGGCTGACACCCATGTCTAACCATTGATCAAGTTGGTCGCTGTATTGTTTAGGTTGGCGAGTCGCCATTACCAATCTGATGATGTACTGCTCAATGGTGTCTGCCATGTGAATGTTGAGCACTTCTTGGCGAGCTTCAAAGATCGTTTGTTGAGAAATAGGCTCTGGTTGAACAGGTTGGTTGCCTTGAGCTTCGCCTCTGTTTAGGCGCAAGATCTCAAGTTCACTTTCCATGTCGGGATAAGCCACTTCTAAATGCAGCAAGAAACGGTCTAACTGAGCTTCCGGCAGCGGGTAAGTGCCTTCTTGCTCAATCGGGTTTTGCGTTGCCATCACCAAAAACAGATCAGGCAGAGCATAGGTTTTTCGACCTGCGGTCACCTGCTTCTCAGCCATAGCTTCTAACATAGCGGCTTGCACTTTCGCCGGAGCACGGTTGATCTCATCCGCTAGAATAAGCGAGTTGAAAATCGGGCCCGATTGGAAAGTGAACTCTCCCGTTTCTGGACGGAAAATATCGGTACCAGTTAGGTCGGCAGGCAATAGATCGGGGGTAAATTGAATACGATGAAAATCTCCCTCGACACAGTCAGCTAGCGACTTTACTGCGCGGGTTTTTGCCAACCCTGGAGGCCCTTCAACAAGGATATGACCATCTGCCAGTAAGGCGATCATCAGTTGCTTAACGAGCTCTTGCTGACCAATGATTTGAGACTCTAAGTAGTTTTGAAGGATTTCGAAGTTATTTTTATGCATTTTTGGACTCTCTGGGGGCCATTTGATTCTTATTTTGAGTATTGGTCACTTATTAATAGGAAAAAGTTCCAGTACATTTGCGGAATTTATTTTTTCAAAATTGGAAAGATTTACAAGTGTTTAGCTAAAAACATCGTTAGGGTGTGATTATTACCATATCAATTGGTTTTTATATACAAAAGCTCGGGGGGAGGTCGTTGTTTGAGTTCGGTTAGATATCAGGGCTGAGAGCTAAAATCGATTCTCGATAGTACGATATTTGCTCAGTTAATTCATATTCAATCTGAATGGTTTTGATTGTTACATCATATTTGCAGTTTTTTTGAGAGAAAAGTCTCTAGTTTTACTGGTTTTGGCCGATACATCACTCAGATTGTGCATTGCTTGTTGGAGTGCACTAAAAAAGTCCTGTTCAGGGTATACCAATAACGAGCGATTCTTTTAAAGGTCCAAATATGTTTAAAACTAACTCTCTGAGTATCAAACAAAAAGTTGTACTTGGAATTACCTTTGCGGTTCTTGCATCGACAGTGATTGTCGGTGCGATGGCACAACAGCAAGCAAGAGATGTATTGAGTCACCGTTTGGTTGATATTGAGCTTCCCGGTATGTTGGAGCGAATCAATGGTGAAATTGACCGTGAAGTCTCTCAGTTATTGTTAGCTGCGGAGCAAATTGCTTCAAATGAATTCATTTCTGATGCTATCGAATCGACCGAGCGCGATACCGCGCTAGAGAATAAGCTGGTTAAACAACTGAACAATGTTCGCAACCAATATCAGTTGAACGATGCCTCGGTAGCGAACCGTCAAACAGCTTACTACTGGAACCAAGATGGTTTCTTACGCCAGCTAAACCAACAACAAGATGGTTGGTTCTTTGGCTTTACGCAATCTGGACAGCCAACCATGGTGAGCATGTTCCAAGAAGCGAATGGCGAAGTGAAGATGTTTGCTAACTATCAGCAGCCTTCTGGTTTAGCGATGTCTGGTCTATCAAAATCGATGGACGACATGGTTAACCTGCTGAACGGTTTCAAGATTGAAAATACAGGCTTTGTATTTTTGACCGATAGCCAAGGTGATGTACAAATTCACCGTGAGCGTTCTCGCAGTGATTCTTCGCTTCAACAACTTTACGGAACTCAATCAAGCCAACTATTGAACAAGTCGGGCTTCAATCTGATTACCACTGAGAGCCAAGGACAAGAACTGTTTGTGGCGAGTTTGTATGTGTCGTCAATGGACTGGTTCGTTATTGGTGTGGTACCAACAGGTGAAGTGTTTGCTGAGCTCGATGCGACTGCGCAGAAGATGCTGATCATGACTGCTATCGTGGCTTTAGTCTTTATCCTAATGGGCGTAGTTCTGGCAAACAGCATTACTCAACCAATTAAACTTCTGGCTAAGCGATTCGGTGACCTTGGCGAAGGTGATGGCGATCTGGCGCAGCGTATCGAAGTGAAGGGCAACGATGAAATTGCACAGCTTTCAAAAGGTTTTAATGGATTCATTGAAAAGATTCACGAGTCTATGAAAGAAGTATGCTCGACAAGCCAAGCGCTTCAAGTGGCGGCAGAGAGTGTTTCTAACAAAGCACACATCACCCACGATAATAGCCAAGAGCAACGTGATCAAACCCTTCAAGTAGTTGCTGCGATTAACCAAATGGGCATGACCATCAGCGAGATTGCATCGAACGCGGCAACAGCAGCAGAAACGGCAACACAAGCGTCAGGCAATACGGAAGTCGGTCGCTCTGTGGTGAACAAAGCAAAAGACGCGATCAGCCGTTTAGCGCAAGATATCGAAAGTACGGGTCAAGTGGTTGAACAACTTGCTTCAACAACACAAGATATCGGCTCCATTCTGGGTGTTATCCGCGATATTTCAGAGCAAACCAATTTACTTGCATTGAACGCAGCGATTGAAGCAGCGCGTGCCGGTGAGCAAGGTCGTGGCTTTGCCGTGGTAGCAGATGAAGTTCGTAACCTCGCAAGTCGTACAGCAGATTCAACGGAAGAGATTCAGAAGATGATCAACCAACTGCAAAGCGATGCTAAAGATGCAGTAGCAGCAATGAGTACAGGTAAAGTCATTACCCTTGAAGGTGTTGCTGCATCGGATGAAGCCGTAGATGTACTGGGTGGCATTTCAGACCGCATCGTAGACATCACCGATCGTAACACGCAAGTCGCAACGGCAACGGAAGAGCAATCAACCGTAGTTCACACCATTAACCAGAACATTGAAGAGATTAACGCAATCAATGAAGTGACAACGGGCACGGCTGAGCAGCTTGCTGAAGCGAGCCAAGAGCTTCGCGACCTTTCTTCTCGCCTAGATAAGATGGTTGGCTCGTTTAAGCTTTAATCTCTTTAAGCTTTAATTCCTTTAAGCTGTAGCATGGCTTAGAAAGAGACATAGACGAAGAGCTGGATTCATTTAATCGTGAATCCAGCTCTTTTGATTTACGGGGTTGTTTTCTTCTAACTGGCCTTAGCTTGATCTGGTTTCGGGCTTTGCACTTAATCGCTCTAGCATCACAGAGCGTAAATGAGTAAAATCTGATTAGGTTTAATATTTAGGTAAGTATCATGAGCGATTTTGAAAAAGAACTAGAGCAGATGACTCAAGAGATGGGCGATGAGCCAGAAGTAAAACTGCCATCAATTGAAGAGCAAAAAGCGATCGTTGCTGAATTTAAGCGACTAGAAGCGGAAGGCAAACTAACACCAGAAGTGTTAGAAAAGCATTTTGGCCAGTTCAACAAAACAAGTGATACGCCAATCCACTAAGTTTCTGCAGGGCCAACCTATATCGTTTAGGTAGGGTGGCTTTTAGCTCAAACAGATAAAGGTCTAGCATCCGCTAGGCCTTTTTTATTGCCGCGCGAAAAGCTAACTGAGCGGTGCGCAAAATTAAACCATCAAAGCGAAAGTAGTTGGCGTCTTTAAACAAAAAAATCCCTCTTACTTGGTAAGAGGGATTCGATATGGGCAAGTTATATCTTAAAAAGGCGAACCGATTAGTCGGTGCCGTACTCTTTGTACAAGCGACGACATGCGCGACCATCGCTATGGAACAAGTGACAACGGTGCGCAGGAATACCAATCGCTAGCTTGTCACCAGACTCAATCGTCAACGTGTCTGGTTGGCGATAAATAACGTCAGTATCAGCACTTTCGAGGTTTAGGTACACTTGTGTTTCGTTACCTAGTTTCTCTACCATCATCACTTCAGCTTCAATCGTCGCATCACCTGTTTCAGCAGACAACAAGTGTTCAGGACGAACACCTAGAGACATACGGTCACCAGCATTGACAGTCGTACCATCAACTGGGATCCAGAAAGTCATACCGTTAGAAAGTTGAACTTGTACGCGTTCTGCTTCAGCTTGCTCGATGTGAACCGACATAAAGTTCATCTTCGGCGAGCCAATAAAGCCTGCCACGAAACGGTTTTTAGGGTAGTGGTAAAGATCAAGAGGTTTACCCACTTGAGAAACATAACCGCCATCAAGAACAACAATCTTATCGGCCATTGTCATCGCTTCCACTTGGTCGTGGGTAACGTAGATCATGGTGCAACCAAGTTGACGTTGTAGTTTAGTGATTTGCGAACGCATTTGAACACGCAGCGCAGCATCTAGGTTAGATAGAGGCTCATCAAGTAAGAATACGTTTGGCTGAGAAACCAGAGTACGACCGATAGCAACACGTTGACGTTGACCACCAGATAGGGCTTTAGGCTGACGCTCAAGAAGGTGACCAAGCTGAAGGATTTCTGCAGCATGTTCAACACGCTTATCAATTTCAGCTTTGTTAGCGTTCGCTAGTTTCAGGCCGAAAGACATGTTGTCGTAAAGGTTAAGGTGAGGGTAAAGCGCGTAAGATTGGAATACCATACCTACGCCACGCTTTGAAGGCTCAACGTCATTCATGCGTTGGTCGCCAATGTACAAATCACCAGACGTAATGTCCTCTAGACCTGCGATACAGCGTAATAGCGTCGATTTACCACAACCTGATGGTCCAACGAATACTACGAACTCACCTTCGTTGATGTCTAAGGTTACGTCCTTAGAAATCTGTACATCACCATATGATTTATAAACGTTTTTTAACGTGACACTCGCCATCTAGCTAGTCCTCGATCGATCAAATTTTAAGTTTTACTGCTTATCATTATAAGAAATTTTTGGGTCAGCAGTAACTGTAGGAATTGGTAAGTATTGAATGAGTAAGAAAAAAGTGGGTGAGACTTGGATTCTTTAACCAAGCCCACCCGTCATAGCCAAACTGGTGCCTATTTCCCCCACATCCAGCTAAATCTCCCCCGTGATTCAATCACAGATTTAGCTCGATGCTTAATAAAGACAACAGCGGGCAGTGAAGCCAACTAAATGAACAGTGCGGTTACACACGACATTCGCTGGTAAAGGGTTCTTACTATCCACTCTTGGATGAATGCAGTTTCGGTGAATTGGCGCAATGGTACATCCTCCCAATGAAAATTTAACGAGGGGGAGTAGTAGGGGAGGAGTAGATAAATGGGGTTATTAATAATTGGCGATCCAGTTCAAATAAATCCACCCCATAACGGTGATGTTGATCACGATGAGTATGGATTTTGTGATTTCAGTCTCTAATCTGACCGGATGGCGATCACGAAATTAAGCCATAATAGCTAGGGCGTAGTGGCTAGGATGATGAGTTAGAGTCTATTTTCTCAGATCATAAGCCCTGAAAACTGGCTCGTCTTGGTAGATGTGCCCTACGTATAAATATAAAAAGGATATTCACATGAAAAACGCTCTAAGCGCTGTAGCTCTAGGAACATTAGTTGCTCTGGGTTCTTTTGGTGCAAATGCTGCTATCGAAGAAGGACAACTAACAATCTGGGTAGGTGGTGACAAAGCTTATGAAGGCATGGCTGAAGTAGGTAAACGCTTCGAAGAAGACACTGGTGTTAAAGTAACAGTGGCTTTCCCTGACAAACTAGAAGAGAAGTTCTCTCAAGTTGCAGCGGCTGGCGATGGCCCAGACATGATCTTCTACGCACACGACCGTTTTGGCGGCTATGCAGAAGCAGGGCTTCTTGTTGATATCAAACCTTCTAAAGAAATTAAAGAAGGTATCGTAGACTTCGCATGGGACGCTGTTTCATACGAAGGTAAAACAATCGCTTACCCAGTAGCGGTTGAGTCAGTTTCTCTAATTTATAACAAAGCGCTTGTTCCTAACCCACCTAAGTCTTGGGAAGAAATCCCAGCACTTGATGCTGAACTTAAAAAAGATGGCAAAAAAGCGATCATGTGGCCTCTACGTGGCGGCGCTTACTTCACATGGCCTCTACTTGCAGCTGACGGCGGTTACGCATTCAAACAGACTGCAGAAGGTTACGACATTAAAGATGCGGGCGTAGCGACTGAAGGTGTTCAGAAGTCTCTAGGTTTCATCGAGAAGATGGTACAAGACAAAGTTATCTCTGCAGACATGGATTACTCAGTTGCTGAGTCTGAATTCGTTGCAGGTAACGTTGCAATGACAATCAACGGCCCTTGGGGTTGGGAAAACATCAAGAAAGCTGGCGTAGATTACGGCGTAGCAACTTTACCTAAGTTCAACGGTAAAGCGTCTAAGCCTTTCGTTGGTGTATGGGCGGGTGGTATCAGCACTGCTTCTCCAAACCGCGACCTAGCTGTTGAGTTCATGGAAAACTACCTACTAACTGATGAAGGTATGAAGAGCCTGAATGACGACAAGCCACTAGGCGCTGTTGCTCTTAACTCTTTCCAACGCCAACTAGACAGCGATACTCGTATTGCAGCAACAATGGACAACGCGATGAATGGCGAAATCATGCCTAACATCCCTCAGTTCACAACGTTCTGGTACAGCATGGAAGAAGCGATCGGTAACGTAGTTGACGGTCGTCAAACAGTAGACCAAGCACTAAAAGCTGCTGAAGGTCGTATGACTAAGTAACAACCAAGCACAACCTTTTAAGGAGAGGGTAACCTCTCCTTACTTTTCTATTTTTTATCTATATCGCTAGCAGGTTCCTCTATGCAGTCAGTTCAAGGTACAGATGCTATCCCAGCACCATCAAGCCTTCTAGGCAGTAAAAGCGTCTTCATCAAATGGGGGTTGCTTGGTAGTGTTGGCTTAATTAACGGCTACGCTACAATTCTAATGTATTCACGCGGTGAGCTCGCTTTTGCGCTGCTTACTGTGATTTTAACGGCTTTGGCACTTTACATTTTTGGCAGTAAGAAAACTTACGCCCACCGTTATATTTACCCGGGTATTGCCGGAATGATCTTGTTCATTCTTTTCCCATTGGCTTATACCGTCGGGCTTGCGTTCACTAACTACAGCGCAAAAAACCAACTGTCTTTAGAGCGTACTCAAACCGTTCTTTTAGATCGCTCATTCCAAAGCGGTGAAAGCTACCCATTTACTTTGTACAAGACTGATGACGGTCACCAGATCGTTGTTAAAGATGGCGACCAGCTGTTAGCAACAGACGTATTTTCTTTTGAAGATATGAGTGCAACAGAGATGGACCTATCTGCAATTGAGTCTGCACAAGGTGAGAAAGAGAAGATCAAAGCGATCATCCAAAACCGTTCAGCGATTAATGCGGTTGATTTCCATCTGCCTAACGGCGACGACATCCGCATGAGTGGCTTACGTAAGTTTGCTTCTGTTGCTCCGCTTTACACGCTACAAGACGATGAACAAACGTTAATTAACAATGAAACGGGTGAAGTTCTCAAGCCAAACATGGAAGAGGGTTTCTATCAACCTGTTGATGCCAATGGTGAGTTTACTGGTAACACAATATCCCCGGGCTTTGTGGTTAATATTGGTACACATAACTTTGAACGTGTTTGGAAAGATGATGGTATTAAAGAACCATTCATCAGCATCTTTATTTGGACGGTGATCTTCTCGGTATGTACCGTAGCGTTCACACTTGTTATCGGGCTTGTACTTGCAAATATCGTGCAATGGGAAGAGCTAAAAGGTCGTTCAATCTATCGTGTTCTACTGATTCTGCCTTACGCAGTACCGGCATTCATCTCGATTCTTATCTTTAAAGGTCTATTCAACCAGAGCTTTGGTGAGATCAACATGGTGCTTGAGAATATCTTCGGCTTAAGCCCGAATTGGTTCTCTGACCCAATTCTTGCGAAAACCATGGTGTTGATGGTTAACACGTGGCTAGGTTTCCCTTACATGATGATTCTATGTATGGGTCTACTAAAAGCGATTCCTGATGATTTGTACGAAGCGTCAGCGATTGATGGTGCGAACTTCCTTGATAACTTCAAGCGTATTACATCCCCATTGATGATTAAGCCGCTTACACCGCTATTGATTGCAGCGTTTGCCTTTAACTTCAATAACTTTGTAATGATTCAACTATTGACGAACGGTGGCCCGAACATGATTGGCACCTCAGAGCCAGCGGGTTACACAGACTTGCTTGTAAGCTACACCTACCGAATTGCATTCGAAGGCGGCGGCGGTCAAGACTTTGGTCTAGCAAGTGCAATCGCAACGCTTATTTTCCTATTGGTTGGTGGACTTGCGTTACTAAACCTTCGTTTCACTAAACTGTCTCAAGATTAAGGAGCACGACAATGGCTATGGTACAAGGTAAAGGCCTTAAATACCGAGTGTGGGCAACGCATGCAGTGTTGTGGTGCTTCTTGGCAATGATTATCTTCCCACTACTGATGATCATCGCTATCTCGTTCCGTGAAGGTAACTTCGCAACAGGTAGTTTGATTCCCGATAACCCATCACTGGAGCACTGGAAACTGGCTCTTGGTATGTCGGTAACGAATGCTGACGGCTCGGTGACACCACCTCCATTCCCAGTACTAACGTGGTTATGGAACTCAATTAAAGTCGCGGGTGTGACGTCGCTTCTTATTGTGGCACTGTCTACAACATCGGCTTATGCATTTGCTCGTATGCGCTTCAAAGGTAAAGAAACTATCTTGAAAGCGATGATGATTTTCCAAATGTTCCCAGCAGTACTGGCTCTAGTCGCTATTTACGCGCTGTTCGACAAGCTTGGTCAATACATCCCGTTCTTAGGCTTGAACACGCACGGTGGTCTAATCTTCTCGTACTTAGGCGGTATCGCGCTACACGTGTGGACGATTAAAGGTTACTTTGAAACGATTGATAACTCGTTGGAAGAGGCTGCAGCACTGGATGGTGCAACGCCTTGGCAAGCATTCAGGTTGGTTCTATTACCACTGTCTGTGCCAATTCTAGCGGTTGTGTTTATTCTTTCGTTCATCGCAACAGTAGGTGAAGTGCCTGTAGCATCTATCCTGCTAACCGATGTGAACTCTTACACGCTAGCGGTAGGTATGCAGCAATACCTATATCCTCAGAACTACCTATGGGGTGACTTTGCGGCAGCGGCTGTACTTTCAGCACTTCCGATTACTATCGTGTTCTTACTTGCTCAACGTTGGTTAGTTGGCGGTTTGACGGCAGGTGGTGTAAAAGGATAAGCTGTACCCTATAAGAAAGACAAAGAGCGACCTTATAGGTCGCTCTATATTGGCATTTTTATTACATCATTTGGTTTGGCCGCCGATCAGTAATAAAAATAACCCTCAGGTTACGCATAGCTGGCTACTAATCAGGTTCCTTACGCTATTAATGATTAGTGGTTTTTGTAACTCTAACCCAGGTATTTACTTGGGTTTTTTTATGCCTGCTACTTTTTGCTTTCTACTTTGTCCGGATGTTCGTTTTACCTGTCAGTTTTTGTGCTCATGCTGCTTTAGCCATTAAACTTTCGAGTCACTTCTCTCCCGAATCTCTCCTGCCTCATTCCTCTTACAGGATGACATGAACGAGTCTCACAAATCAGACACTCAGTATAAGGGGCAGTTGCTCTATTGATATATTGCTAATATTTCAATGCGTGATACTTCAATGATTTGTATGCAACGATTAGCCTGATTGCACAGAAAATGTCTATAACGGCAGGCTACTGTTGATGCATCGTGAATAGCTATCACTCGTAGTTATTGGTTTGCTTGGAAGTATCTTTAGATTCAAAGATAAGGGGGAATCGGGTGTTGAGGTTAGAATTCTCTACTAGAAGGAGCACAGCCAAGATGCTGCAACAGCACATAGATGCTTTCTTGGTCGAGTGCCACACGACGAAATAGATCCGCAAACGTCTGGTCACCACCAAAACAAGTTTGGATGTAGTGGTTAATTTCGTTGCTGTCGTAGCCTTCGACGTACAAAGTTCTAACCCATTGGTACTCAACCGCCTTTAAATTGTTGAGTGTAGATTCGCTAAGAGTGGGGCGTGTGACGCTCAAGAGTGGCTCCAGGAAATTCAAATACATCCATTATGATTGGCGGTATTTAAACAGAGCAAAATGACGACTTTATTACAGTCAAAATAAATCCGCGAACAAGTGCCGATTCATTTCAACCTTTGGCTGGGCATCACGCTCTAATAGATCGTATTAGATCTACTGAGGCTTTGCTTGCAAAGATCGAGGGTATTAGATCAACCAATGCCAAGCAGGTGCTTGGCATTGTAATATGGTTTTGTAGCGTAGCGTGGTTGGTAAAGTTTACTTAAGGTACTTTACGTGTGCTTCCATCTCTTCACCGATCTGTTTTCGCATGTTCATTAGGCGAATAGCCGAATCTCTTAATTCGATGTCTTCTGGTGTTTCTGGCACCCACTCTGGCACCTTAGTCGGGTTACCATTTTCATCAACAGCGACCATAATAACGATACAGTGAGTCGTTAGGCGGTTGTTGAGTTCTTTAGGGTCGCTGGCTTGAACGTCGATAGCGATGTGCATAGAAGATGAACCGGTATAGATGACCTTCGCACTTACCTCTACAAGGTTGCCAACATGGATCGGAGCTACGAATCGAATCCCCCCTGCGTAAGCGGTAATACAATATTTACCACTCCACCCAGCAGAACAAGCGTAGGCTGCTAAATCGATCCACTTCATTGCTGCACCACCATGAACTTTACCACCAAAGTTCACATCCCCAGGTTCAGCTAAAAAACGCAGAGTAACGTCTCGTTTACCATCTGGTCGGTTATTGTTACTGCTCATCTATCTTCCTTCATTATTATTGTGCTGTATAACATGCTTGTTACTTGCTAATAACAATATACTTAAGATGACATAAATTAAAGCGGTGTTTCTCACGATTAAGACTATTTTTTCAAACGGGTGACGAACGGATGAATATTGATGTTTAAAGGCGGTAGAGGCGAGTGGCAAACGCGGATGAAGCAATATTGAGCAAGTGCCTAGCCACATTGACTAAGAACCAATAAATGTTGAGCTGACAGCTAGAAAGGTCGATTGCAAAAAAAAACACCTAGCGTAATGCTAGGTGTTTCTAAGCCGTTTGGTACTCATTGCGGTACCTTATTTTGTTTTAGCCAACTAACCGCTGTTTATCTGGTTTAGTTAAATTATCTTAGTCTTTTTACCACTAAAGTGGTAGTTAAAAATGTTTGTTATTCAGCTCATTTTTACTCTTGAATAAAGTATAGATCCTTCGCGTAGATATTTCCTTTCGGATTATTGTTAGGGAAGCCTTTGAGAGTATTTCGCACTAATCGGGTGTGATTGTAATGATATAAAGGCATAACTGCTGCAGATTCGTTAAGTAGCGATTCAGCCTGCTGGTATAAAGTAAAGCGTTTAGACTGATCTTCCGTTTTACTTGCTTGCTGTAAGAGCTCATCGTAATCGGAGTTGCAGTAGCCACTTTCGTTTGCCGTGTGACCACAAGTGAACGCCTCTAACAGTGCAGAAGGCTCTGGGTAGTCACCAAATGCCCATGAGCGTGCAACTTGATAGTCACCAGCGCCTTTTGCCGCAACATACGCTTTCCACTCCATGTTTTCCAATTCTACCTTCACACCCAGCGGCTTCCACATCGATGCAATCGCTATTGCTATCTTTTTGTGATTTTCACTGGTGTTATAAGTCAGTGTGAATTTGAGTGGGTTGCTCTCGTTGTATCCAGCGTCAGCAAGTAGTGTTTTGGCTTTTGTTAAACGCTGCGTGCTGTCTAAAGAATTGAATTCGGATAAAGGCGCTGTGTAGTCAGGAATATTATTCGGCGTCACGCTGTATGCTTCTGGCTCACCTTGGCCTGTAACTTTCTCGACCAGAATCTCACGATTGACGGCCATGCTCAGTGCTTGGCGTACTCTTACGTCATCAAAGGGTGCTTGACGTGTATTGAATGAATAAACGTAAGAGCCCAATAGAGCTTGCGCTTTGATTTGCTCAGGGCTTTCTTGGATTAATTTTTGGTAGTACTCAAGCTGGACACGATTGGTCATATCAATCTCACCAGCTTGGTAACGAATCAGCTCGGCATTTTGAGAAGATAGACCGAGATAGGTTACCTTATTAATGACTGTCGATGTGTCATCCCAATAGTTTGGGTTTCTCTCGACCTCAACGTATTCATTGGGTACCCATTTGCTCAAAGTGTAAGCACCGTTGGTCGCGATATTTTCTGCGCGAGTCCATTGGTCGCCTTTCTCTTGAACCAACTTAGCAGGCAGAGGGGAAAAGGTCTTGATGCTCATTAAACTCATAAAGTAGGGCGTAGGTTTTGAAAGTGAGATCTCAACCGTGTGCTCATCTAATGCTTTGATGCCAAGCTCAGAGGGAGCTTTGTCTCCTGATAGAATCTCGCTAGCGTTCACGATGTTAGCCGTCGAAAAAACAAAACCCGTGTTGTTACCTGTTTTAGGAGACACAGCGCGCTGCCAACCAAAGACAAAATCGGATGCTGTGACTGTCTCACCATTCGACCACTTGAGATTCTCTTTCAATACAAATGTCACGGTTTTGCCGTCTTTGCTGATAGACCACTCCTTGGCTTGCCCTGGGATGATTTGCCCGTCACTGTTCTCAATCACAAAGCCTTCAAACATATCATTGACGATAATGTCACCGGGCATGCCTGAGTTTACGTAACTAGGGTCTAGAGTGTTGGGCTCCGCGCCGTTGCCACGCACAAAATGTTGTTCCTCAGCTAATAGTTCTTCAGCTAACGGAGTTTCTGTCGGAACAAAGGCAGCAAAACTTGAAGTAGAGGACAAAGCAAGCAGGGACGAGATGATCACAGGGATCCTTGGTTGAGTCATTGTAATTCCTTTTACAACTTAAACAGTACTCAATACATTAAACCTGAGTCGGTAACATGTTGCAACCACAATGAACGCGTATTAAAAGCATTTGAAAGGCTTGTGAATAAAACAACAGTGCCTACTTCGGAAGTAGGCACTGAGAGAAAAGTGAGTTTGAATATTTACCCTAATGTGAGCGTTGGGTAATGCGTTTAGCTTTGTTGAGGGAGAGGAGCCTCAAGCCTTGGTTTTCTTTTGATTTGAGCAAGGATGACACCTGAAATCACCATCACACCACCAATGATGTGGAACTGGTTAATCTCTTCGCCAAGCCATGTCGCGGCTAATACGATCGCAACAACCGGAAGCAAGTTCATGAACATCGCGCTTGAGTCAGCACCAATGGTGTCAATCGCTTTCACCCACATCCAAGGCGCTAAAATTGAAGCGGCAACCGCGGCGTAAGCTATCAATGGGATCGCTTGTTGCGGTGGTAAAAGCTGTTCGCTGGTAAGCCAAAGTGGCGTAAGCATCGCGACAGCAAACAGACCCTGAATGTAAATCACCACCCAGCTACTGATGGGCATTTTCCAGCGTTTCAATAACACACAGTAAGACGCATAAACAAAGGCCGCAATCAGCATATAACCATCGCCTTGAGTCAATTCTTGATGCATGAAGAACAAAGGGTCGCCTTTGCCTAACATCAGAGCTAAGCCTGACAGTGACAACACACCGCCAACAATACTTAAACTAGAAATGGACTTGTGCAACAAAGGAACGCTTAGAAACACGCTGATCAATGGGACTAAAGACGTGATCAAGGCCATGTTGGAAGCGGTTGTGGTTAAGCCTGCGTAGTAACCTAGAGATTGGTTCAACACCATGCCCAAAAAGCCGAGGAACGCTAATTTAGATAAGTTTGGCTTAATGACAGCCCACTGTTTCATGACTGGGCGAATACAGAAAGGCGTGAGAATTAACATCGCAAAAAACCAGCGGTAAAAACTCATCGCACTAGGTTCTATGGTGCTTGCAGCAAGCTTGTTGACGATTGCATTGGCGCCCCAGATACAGACTGTAAAAAATGGTAAGAGATAATGCATGTGAATTCCGTGGCGAATGAGTTGATGCGGCTAGTTTGACAGGTCGTTATACTTACAAGTATCTTTAGAAAGACATCAGGCGCGATAGGAAGACAAGTTTGAAAAAACACTCCAGAAACCTTCATCCATCTTTATCAATTGATAAGGCACCATCCAACGTATTTATGAATTTTGAAGCGTTTCTTTCGAACACTGAAACCCGAGTTCATAGCCACTCATGGGGACAGGTTCAATTGATCAGTGGCGGTATATTAGAGATGGAAGCGGAAAGCACCCGGTTTCTAGCGCCACCACATCTAGCGATTTGGGTACCGGCCGGGGTGATGCATTGCAGTTATAACCGTAAGCCTTTGGACTACTGTTCGCTAAATATCGCCCCAGAACTCACGCAACACCTGCCAGATAAAACCAGCCTTATAAAGATCACGCCGATTGTGTCTTCTATTATCGATGATTTTCGCGATCGTGGGATAAATGTTGCGGAAACAGAGCAAGATCAAAGGCTCGTTCAGGTACTGCTTGACCAACTTGCGCAGCGTGAGGTTGAACACCACTTCTTGCCTTCAACCGACAATAAGTACCTAGCACCAATATTGGCTTCTGTTGAAGAAAACCCAACCGACGAAGTGACGTTGAAAGATTGGGCTGAACGTGTTCACACCACGGAAAGAACTCTTTCTCGCCATTGCCAGACGGAGCTCGGAATGAGCTTTACAGAGTGGCGATTGCGTGTCCGCTATCTGTACTCGATGGACTTGTTAAGAAACGGCCAATCGGTCAAAGAGGTCGCTCTTACATTGGGCTATAACCAAGCAAGCCCATTTATCACCATGTTCAAACGTTACGCGAACCAAACGCCAGAACAGTATAAGAACCGTTTGTTGTAGCTAGCTCGTGTTCCCAAAAGAACGGATGTTTTCACTAGTTAGTGAGTAGATAGACCATAAGTGAATAAGTGAATAAGTGAATTCACGCGGTATGAGCTTATGGAATCGCCCCTAATAGCCTGTATATTTCGTTATGTTGTTCGGTGACATCCTCATAGTATTGATTCAATAGAGCACTGATGCTGCCGACCTTGAACAGTATGTACGTTTCTCCGTCGACCTCGAACCAATTGAACGTTCCATGCTGGTTATACGTGGTCATTGTTTTGTTTATCCTCATGAAATATACATCAGCAGCGCAAAACATGTAGACGTACATAAGCCAAAGAAAGAAAAGAAAAACCACGAGCCTAATACTGTTTTTTCTTTTCCTACCTCTTCATTGCCTTGCTGCCAACCAAGTTCACGAACCTGAGCCTTTGTAAGGTTTAAGTCTAGTCTTTCTATGTATCTGTTGAGTTCGTCATTGTGTGCTGAGCTAATCATGTTCTATCTCCCCTAATCATTTGATTGGTATTTTAGGGGAGCTCAGTGTTTGGTTAAATTAGATATTTTGTAACAAGCGTTTAGATAAATAGAACATGATGAATAGCAAAAAGCCTCCTTGGTGGAGGCTTTGGTTAAAAGTGTGTTTAGTCCATGGCTATCGCGATGTATTTGTTGTTAGATTCCACCTTTATTAATACACAATCTAATACCCCGTCAACTCCATATAGCCAGATCCAGAATGCGAACCTTTAATTATGATTGGCCCCTCCCAATAGGGAACCGACAGCGGCATTTTGGCATTTGGATTGAGTGCCGAGACGGTCAGTTCGATTTGTTGAGTTGGAATCGAAACTTGCCACTCTGTTGGGTAGTCACGCCCGTCGATTTTAGTTTGCTTGATGGCGGTTAAGCTGATGTCTTGCTGTGAAATTGTAATGCCGGATCCATCTTGATTCATCAGCCTTGCATGGGAATAACTGGCTTTGCTTGTTGTTGAGTTTCGAAGTTGAAATACCACCAAGCTGGTTTCATCACTCAGCCTTAGCGCAAACCAATCCCAACCTTGTTGCGAGTCGAGTAAAAACTGCGAACTCCACTCTCGGTCTATCCAACCTTTACCGGAAACCTTATGCGTCACGCCATCAATGGTTACCTCGCCCGATACATTAATGAATGGTTGGCTGTAGTAATAGGAAGCCACTTTACCATCGCTACTTTTAGTGCTGTAGCCTTGTTCGCCTTGCTTTTGATAAGGCGCGTTGCTGGTTAACTTAAGCGAGTAGCCAAACTGATCTGAATTAGCGTTCAAGGTTGCGGGGAATAGATAATCGCTTGAAGAGTTCCATTGCCAATCATCGAGATAAACACGAAATGGCGAAGTGCTAACACCCGCAAGTTCAGCTTGGTCGCGAGACCACTTTTCATCGGCATAGTGTTTGTCTTTTGTGGTTACAGCGCTGTGTGCCATGTAGATCTGCTGACTTTGCCACGCGGTTTCCTTAGTGCTATTGCCACTTTCCTGTGGTGCAGCCGCAAAGCGGAATTGTGTCCATTGCACGCCTAACGTATTGCCTTCTTCATCAATCAAGTTTGCGGTTAAGTACCACCATTCATGACGAAAATCTGGGTGTGCTTGATGGTCGGCAGGGAAGGTGATCTCCACGCCTTTTAATACCGGCGTGAATTGCTCAGTCTCTTTTTGTGTTTCATCGTCGGTTTGTGTTTCTGCGCCAAGTATCGAACCCATATTTTGAGCTGATGGTTGAGTGGACTCCTCACACCCTAAAAGGAGCAAGATGCCAAGTGTGAGAACGAAAACTCTCATTGATCGATTCATCACAACACCTCACTTTGCAAACTGGATACCACGGGTTTACTGACCAAACGCCACAGTGGAATCAAGGTCGCAAACACAGCCACTAAAATGGTGATGGCTGCGATGCTGAGTGCATCACTCCAATCCCACACATAATTTAAGCTCCAACCAAAGGCACGTAGGGTAACGATGTCCGTCAACACATAGCCGACCATAGCGCCGAGTGGTAAGGCGATAACCAGAGTGAAGGCGACCAGAACTACGATTTGCCCGACTACCATTGCCATCAATTTTCTCTGACTTACACCGAGCGCATACAGCCTTGCAATGGCGGCTTTGCGTGCATCGAGCAACATGAAACAGGCGCAGAACAACCCAATCACCGCCACCATTAATGTGACGCCATTAAGTGCCCGAGTGATGGCGAAGGTTTGTGAAAAGATATCCAAAGCGAGGGATTTGATCTGCGCTTGATCGTAGAGCTGGCTTGGATGCAAATTCAGTTGTTGGCGAAGTTGCTCGTATACCACTTGTGGGTCGCCAGATACTTTGATTCCCAAGCTGGTGGGTAAGTCAGTAAATCCGCTTTCGATCCACAAATTAGGTGCAAGTAACACTTCGCCATTCGGTGAGCCGTAATCGTGGAAAATCGCCCCGACGATGAGTGTTTTGTCTTGGAGCGCGTCGAGCTTGAGTCGGCTTCCAAGGGGCAAGCCGAGCTTCACCGCCGTAGGTTCGCTGATTGCCACGAACTCACCTTGGTAAAAGCGCGTCCAGAAGTCATCAAGGTGGGATTGGAACACCATGGTTTGCTCAAGTGTATCTTTGTCTTTGGTACCGAGCAAAGTCGGTAAGCCCTGCAAGCTATCGTCGACGTAGTATTGTTTATAAACGGTTTCAACATTATCAAACTGTTCTAACGCACGTTCCACATTCGCGATTTCACCTTGGGCAGGGCTAACGTAAATATCGGCATGTAAGCGCTGTTCAAGCCATTGCTTTAACGTGGATTCAAAGCTGCCGACTAAGGTATTCATTCCGATATTGGCGGTGACGGCGAGAAGCAACGCCATCATGGCAAGGGAGAGAGGGGAGATAAGTTCACGCAGCTCAGCGAACAGATATTGTATTAACCCCGATTGGGTGCGTTTTTCGCTCCAGTTCGCTAGCACGCTGAGTGTTTTGGGCAAATACAAAGGAATCGACACCACTAACACTCCGAGCCATGCCATGGTGAAGCGATGATGTTCGCTCATCCATAACCCTGCTAACGCGAGAATAGTTAATACTGACCCGATAACAAACAGCTGATTTTCGTTAGACGTTTCCGGCGCTTGATAGAAACCGCCATGGGAAGAGAGGGGTTGTCGCACTCGCTGTTTAAAGTGCTGCCAACACGCGACAAGCGTTGCGGCTAGCGTGAGTAGCAGTGCCTGCACTAACCATTGCCACTGCCATGTGCCGGGAAGCAGTGTTGCACCATAAAGTTGCTCAAGCGTTATTGCGACGGTGGGATGTAGCCAATGGCTGAGTTGAATGCCGAGAATGAAACCAAGCGACGCGCCCAGTGTGACTAAAACAGTCAGCTCGACTAACAGAGCTGAAAATACGATGCTTGGCGCAATCCCAGCTTGTTGAATTTGTACCAACAGCCGATTACGTTTCAGCAAACTGTACTTCACACCGTTGTAAGCGATGAACAGGCCAACTAAAAACGCCAACAAACTCATGGCGGTGAGATTGAGGTGAAAGCTATCGGTAATTGAACCGAGATCCGTGCTTTGGTTGTTGGATATCCATTGTCCTTGCTCACCAATAAGGCTTTGCCATTTATCCTGAGCATTGCTGTTAGTGTCGCTCTTAGTGTCAAAAATAGCGATGTAGCTCAGTTGCCCTTGCTTGTTAAGCAGTTGCTGAGCGAACCCAATATCCATCAACATTCGGCTGCCTAGCTGCCATTCATCTGGTAGCACTACCACTTGAGTGAGCACTTCATCCAAAGTGAGTGCGTCTACTTCTCCCAAGTTCTGGTGTTGTGATTGGCTCATCATCACAATGGGTTCACCCGCTAAGAGTTGCGGCAAAGGTAAGGAATTGTCGAACAGGGAAATGTTTGGTTCTTTGGTTTGAGCGTTGCTTTGTTCTTCGACGCGAGAGTGGCGAGATCTTGAAGTGAGAGCGGCGATCAGCTCACTGCCTTGAACTGACCAGCGTCGACCTTGCTCGTCTCTTACTCGCCCTTCTATAACTGGTAGCGCTGCGCTTAATCCACTTTGTCTTAAGCTGAAGTAGAGCGATTCCGGCAAATAGTTTTGCCCTGCTGGTGGAATGATAAGGTTCTGCGCTTGAGCGCTAAGTTGCTCGGTCGATTCTGCATAACTGCGCTTGGCATTGAGGTTGATGGCTTGCACTGCGACAAACAAGGTGACCGCTAGCACAATGCCGATCAGAATCGCTGCGGCTTGCAGTGGCGATTGGCGATAGTGTGCCGCGAATAGGTTCAGAGTCAGTTTGGTATGGGTGAGCTGGCTCTGAGCGAAACCAGTTTGCTTCATTGGGTTACTCACAACGCTGCCGCTCTTGGGGTTAGATCGGCGTTCCTTAAACAACCATCATCTAACACCAATTTTGTCTGCATAAAGCTGGCGCATTCTGGGCTGTGCGTAACCAAAAGCACCGCAGTGTTGCCTTGTGTGGTGATTTCACTCAGCAGCTTCATAACCTCTAACCCTGCTTTGTGGTCAAGGTTGCCAGTGGGCTCGTCGGCAAGTAATAGTTTGGGTTTATGGGCTAGCGCACGCGCTATTGCGACTCGTTGTTGCTGACCGCCAGAGAGTGCGGATACATGTCTTTCGAGTAGCTCGCTGATGCCCAATGCGTCAACTAAATAGTCACACCAGTCGCCCCATTTTTGTTGATTTAAATGGAGAGGGAAGGCGATGTTTTGTTTTACGTTGAGTGGGGTTAACAAGTTGAACTGTTGAAAGACAACGCCCAAATTTTGATGGCGGAATCGGCTCCACTGTGGATCTTTCCAATCTGATGTGTTCTCGCCATCGAGCCACAATTCTCCACCAGATAGTTCGCCACCGGATAGAGGTTCAAACCCCGCAATGATGTTAAGCAGAGTACTCTTTCCACTGCCACTCGCCCCTGTTAAAGCCACGCTTGCCCCTGTCGCCAAAGCGAAATCAACACCTTCCAATACGTGATGGGTATCTTTGCCATCAACAAAACTTTTGTTGGCGTGCTTGAGTGTGACAATTGGGCTTTCCATTTCCTTTCCTTATAACCAAAACTAACCATCAAAAGGTGTCGTTACTTGTGGCAATTACCGAAGCGACAAGCTCTATAAAACTGTAGACAACAATTTGAAAAAGAAAGCGATTTACATCGAATTATTAATAACTTGTACTGCGAAAAGAGGGAAATAGATCAGTGTGAGGGAGAATACAGTTGGTGGTGGGAGTTTTGAGCCACCTCGGAGGCTTTGAATCTATCGTTAGATGGTTCGTGACCACGTTTAAGTGCAATAAATCATGGTTTAACGTGTTAAAGGTTTTCTTTATGAAAGCGGGGTGGGTTGGTGTTGTTTCTCTAGCTTGTTTTGTCCCATTCCAAGCTAGCACTCTTACTCGTTGTACTTTGTGGATGGGTATTGGACCTACTTTTTCTAGTAACTCTAGCTTGGTAAATATTGTTTCACTGCAGTGCTGAGTGGTAGGGCAAATGGAACAACAAATTATAATAGAATTCGTAAACAGCAAAATACGATAAACGCGGCATTAGTTGTTACTACTACCGCGAGTAATAGTTGTCTCGTATCTTACGAATAATTGGATGCTTAAAGTAAAATTAGATTAAATGTTCATAGGTAGCGCAAAACCAACTTGCCAACGGAGATCGTCTTCGTAGGATATGCCATCAAAAAAACCATCTTTCATGATTGTCGCTTGGAAGTATGGGCGCCATTTATTAGCAGTATAAGTGATGCGGAACTCATGGTCCGTTGCCATGTGGGTGCCATTACGGAAGGTGTCGGCAATTTCCTCATCGGTTTCAAAATTATCGACACGGTTGTAAAAGAACTCGTATCGATCAGAGTTATAGCCAACAAATAGGTCTGTACGGACAGATAGGTTAGTACCGTAGTTCACCTCATTACTGTTCTCATCCTCACCAATCCAATCGTCATAACCGAATTCAGGGCGAACTCGTGCATTTATCATTAGGCCGTTATCGAAGTTGTAGCCTGCGCGTAGCGACAAGCGGTAGTTCCATTGTGTATAACCAACATAAGTATGAACCCATGCTTTTTCCGTCAATGGAACAAACTTGCCTAGGTTATATTCATAATAGCCATCGGTGTTCACTTCCGCACCAAACTGGATGTCATAAAAGTCAGTAAAAGTAATCCAACCAGTTAAACCTTGAAGACCTACGTTACGCTCTTCTTCATAACGTGTATAGAACTCTATATAAACCGGATTATTATCTAATATCTCCTCATTTTCTAAGGTATTTTCTGCCATCGAAATAGTAGGGAACATCATGCTTGCTGCGAGTATAGAGAGAGGGGGTATTTTATTCATTTTTTACTCTTGCTTTAATTATTGATTACATTTTTTTGTTAGCTTATAAAAATTAATATTCAACCAAGAAATTTTATTCTTAATTTGTTTCGATGGTTTTTAGTGCTTGTTGAATATTTCCCCCATCCGCAGGTTTACTCATCATACTATTGTAGTAATCGGTTGTGATAATATATTTACGCATAATTAGGCCAGTAATTAAGAAGAAAATAGCTGGTGCGATCGAGAGTGATAACGATAAGCCTTCTAATACTTCTGGTGTTTTCTCTGCGTCTGATGAATAACCAAAATATTGCAGCGTATAGCCGGTTACAATACCAGGGTGAGATCGTGAACGTTTTTTGAACAAAATCACGACCGATTTGACGATCACATTTAGCTGTGATCATATACTCCCTTTTTAGGGAGAACATCATGCACATTGACCACTTCAAAGAACATTTTCAAACGATTATCGACCAACGCCAAGGTGCAAAGGTCACTTATTGCCTGTTTGAAGTCCTTTTTGGCTCGCTATGTGCGGTGATTGCAGGTGCGAAAGGCTGGTTTGATATTCGTGAATATATTCGCGGTCATCATGATTGGTTTAACCGTAATAACTTGTTTTTGAATGGTATTCCTGCGGATGACACCATTGCTCGCATCATCTCTACCATTGAGCCTGAACAGTTTCATGAGTGCTTCGTTAACTGGATGTCGTCAATACACACTCTTACCGATGGGCAAGTGATTGCGATTGATGGCAAAACGCTTCGCGGCTCATATAATCGTGAAGACAGGACGAGCACTATTCATATGATTAGTGCTTATGCGTCGTCCAACAAGCTCGTACTAGGACAGCTGAAAACCGAACAAAAAAGCAATGAAATTACAGCGATCCCTGAGCTGATAAAGATGCTCGACATAAAGGGAGCCCTAGTAACCATTGATGCTATGGCCTGTCAAACTAAGATTGCTAAAGCCATTGTAGATCAAGGTGGAGACTATCTGCTTGCAGTAAAGAGCAACCAAGGAAAACTCCGACAAGCAATAGAAAAGGCATTCTCTTCTCAGCAAGCCAATGTGGCAAATAACATCTCTCTTGAGCAAGGACATGGCCGTATCGAGTCTCGCCAATGCTATGCTTTTGACAGTACAAAACTTGAAGGTAACTTCTCTCGCTGGAAAGGCTTAAAGAGCATTGTAATGGTTGAAAATTTTCGCCTTGAGAAAGGAAAATCTGTCGACCTAGAGTACCGTTATTACATCAGCTCCAAAGCGCTTAGTGCAGAACAAGCTGCTATGGCAGTCAGAGAACATTGGGGCATAGAGTCAATGCACTGGGTGCTTGATGGTGTGCCACAGGCACATAAGATTGCAGCATAAGGATATGCATAATGCTTATGGCTAAGCTTGAGAAGAGATGGTGGTAGGTCCACCGGAGTCTGTTGTCGGAAGCTGGCTCCAAACCG